>QWPU01000019.1 GCA_003671065.1 Planctomycetota bacterium
GCACTCGGGCTTGCGCCGAACACAGGCACCATTCTCAACAACTACGCGTATCTCTGTGGCGAGTGCTTGAAGGACGCGAAGAAGGGTTTGCCTTCTGCGCGACTTGCGGTGCAACTGAATCCTGAGCGCAGCGAATATCTCGACACGCTTGGAGCATTGCTCTACGCGGATAACCAACTGCAAGAAGCGCTCGACACTCTCAAGCGCGCCGTGCTTCTTGCCAATGGTGCGCCCGTCCATTATCACCTTGGACAGGTGTACAAGGCGATGGGTCGTCTTCCTGAAGCACGCGCATCCGCCGAAGAAGCACTTAAGTTGAAGCCCGACCCTCAAACGAAGCAGGGAATCGATCAGTTGTTGACTGAGCTCAAGTGAGCAGGGTGAAGTCCCGATAGTAATACGGCGAGACTCCTATGACGACAGTTCCATCACGATCACCGACTGATACTCGATCGCAGACGCAGCGTCCGCGACCAACCACGACTCCTGCTGGAGCGATCACACTCGATCCAATTCGAGTATTGCGCCAGCATGCCGTTTTGCTTGTCGCATCGGTCTTCATTGGACTCGGTGTCGGGACCGTCGCGCATTTTGCGTTTGATGCGGCGTATCCGCTGTATTCCGAGCGCGTGCTGTTTGAACTTGTGCCCGCGCCGGAAGGCGTGAGTGAAGTGATTGTGCGTGATGAGCGCACCGAAGAGGCCGTTGAGCGACTCGGTCAAACCGAAGCCGCGCGCATCATTTCGCGTGATTTGCTTGAGAAGGCGCTGAGCAGCCGCGATGTTGAGCAGACGAAGTGGAGCGAGGGCTATCGCGACGAGAACGGGCGATTTGTGCCCGCGGATGCCGTTGATGATCTCGAGGATGAAATTAGTGCGGGTCACCTTCGACGCACAACGTTCTTTGCGCTCACATGGTCAACTCATGTCGCATCCGATTTGCCCATTGTGCTCAATCAAATTGCGAATACCTACATCGCGCAGAAGAAAGAGCGCGAAGACGCTCGCTTCGAGCAGAATCGCACGACATTTAGGCGCAACCTCGATGATCTGGATTCGCAACTCCTGAGTTTGAGCAAAGAGATCGGAAAGTTTGTTGAGGAGAACAATCTCACTTCGACAAGCGAGGAGCGCAACGATCTCCTGTTGATAGTGGAAGATACTGGCCGTCGTTGCAACGAAACCAAGTCGATGCTGACGCTCGCGCAGAGTCGCCAGCAGCAGACCGAAGCGAAGATGGATGGGCTGTTGGAGCCGTCACCTGAAGACATTCGTAACGCGGACACTGATTCGCAAGTTGAGAAGGCAAACCTGCAACTCACGGATGTCAAGGTTGAAGTCGAGACCTATCGCAAGAAATTTGGTCCCGAGCATCAAGCGCTCACATCCATGCAAAAGCGCCTTGTCGCCGCAGAAATTGAGCGCGATGCGAAACGAGAAGAGATCCTCAAGCGCAACTTGAACGCGGACTTCAAGACATTCACTGACCAAGCCGAAAGTTATGCAGGTCTCCTCGAGAAGTTCGAAGGCGATCTCACCGCTCAAACGATTCGCCTCCGGGATTTCACTTCGAATGTGAGCTCCATGCAGGAACTCAAAGAGCGCCGCGAGCAGTTGCTTGAAGCGCGAAGTAAGCAGCTCGATGTCATCGCGAATCTCGATCAATTGAAGATGCGTGAAGATGCTCGCAGCGTCACGGTGGCCCACTCGGCACAGACTCCGCGTGAGAAGAGTTTCCCAAAGCTCAAGGTCATGCTTCCGCTGGGCGCTGTGTTGACCCTCGGGCTCGTCCTGACTTTCATCTTCGTTCGCGAACTGCTTGACACACGCATTCGTTACGCCACAGACTTCGCAGCGATTCCATCACTGCGTCTGCTCGGATCTGTGCCCGATCTCTCTGAAGATCCGATGGGTCCAAAGAACATCGAGCGCGTCGTTCGCGATGCACCAAAATCTGTCGTGGCGGAAGTGTGTCGGCAGATTGCAGGACAAGTGCGCAAGGCGTGCACGCAACACAAGGTGAAGACCTTGGCATGTCTGAGCGGACTTCCTGAAGCGGGCACGACGAGTTTCGTCACCAATCTCGCGGACTCATTGGCCGCGGGTGGATTGAAAGTGCTGGTTATGGATGCGAACTTCCGTCGAAGTCGCCTCGCATCCGCGATGGGTGCCCAGCCTGATGGAGCGGGTCTTGGTGATGTGCTTCGAGGCTCCATCTCGAGCACTGCGGCTATTCGCTCAGCGGGAGGCAATGTTGACAACAACGTTGATTTGCTTTCAGCGGGCACAGTGGAGAACCGCATCTTTGAATTGCTTGCGACTCCGAAGTTTGACGAGTTGCTTGCAGAGCTGAGTGCGCGCTACGACCTTGTCATTCTTGATCTTCCGCCAGTAGTGGTGGCGGGCGATGCGCTTGCTGTGGCCAACAAGGTGGATGGCACGGTGCTCATCGTTCGCGCGTTCCAAGAACAGCGCGGACTCGTGAGTCGCGTGGCCACGCAGTTGAGTGATGTTCGAGCGCAACTGCTCGGCGTCGTGCTCAATCGTCCGCGCAATACAGCTGGCGGCTACCTGCGCAAGAACTACGAAGCGATGGCGAGTTACTCTGAGAAGAGTTGAATGTCGCGTTGAGTCCTTGAACGCAACTCTAGTCACGACAGAAAAACCGCGACTCTCCTGTGTGATGTACGCAGCGTGTGTCTAGCAATTGAAGATCTGATGGCGAACACCTGTATGGCACCAAGTCAACGCCCTTCTCGCGTGCTGATCACCGGCGGTGGTGGGTTCATCGGTTCACATCTTTCGGAACTGCTGCTTGATCGCGGTAATGAAGTCACCGTGGTGGACAACTTCTCGACTGGTCGGCGCGAGAATCCTGGCATTGTGCGTGCGATTGCCGAGCGTTCGGCTCGCTATCGCGTGATCGAAGGCGATGTCTCGTCGACGATTCCGACGCTCAACTCCGCTGACTTCGATTGCATCTATCACTTGGCCGCTGCAGTTGGCGTGCGTCTCGTCGTTGAGAAGCCGATTCACACGATTGAAACGAATGTGCATGAGACAAGTGTCGTGCTTCGCTTTGCTGCGCAACGCGCAATGCCTGTGCTGATCGCGTCGACGAGCGAGGTGTATGGAAAGGGCGTGCGCGTGCCGATGTGTGAGGATGACGATGTCGTCTACGGCTCCACAGGATTTAGTCGTTGGTGCTACGCATGTTCAAAGGCCATTGATGAATATCTTGCGCTGGCGTATCACCGCGAGTTTGGACTTCCTGCGGTCATCGCGCGGTTCTTCAACACCGTCGGTCCGCGTCAAATCGGTGAGTACGGCATGGTGCTTCCACGCTTCGTGCGCGCCGCGCTTGATGGAGCTGATCTTGAAGTGCATGGCGATGGTCAACAGTCGCGTTGCTTTTGCGATGTGCGTGATGTCGTGCATGTGCTGCCCAAGTTGATTGCAAATCCCGCGTGCTACGGCCGCGTGTTCAACATTGGCCGCGAAGAACCGATCACGATTCATGCGCTTGCGAAACTCGTCATCGACACGCTCGGCTCACCGAGCGCCGTACGGTTTGTTGCATACGAACACGCGTTCGCTGCTGGCTTTGATGATCTCAAGGTGCGTCAACCTGATCTCACCCGCATTCGCGGCGCGGTTGGATTCACGCCCCAGATCTCGCTGGTGCAAACGATTCGCGATCTCGCTGTGGAGATCGCGTCGCGTGATGGAACTCGCGAAGGTCAACGGGCAGCCGCGTGCGCGGCGAACACATCAGCGAACACATCAGCGAACACATCAGCGAACACATCAGCGAACACATCAGGAGGGGCAGCGTGAAGCAGTTGACGGAGATGCATTCGATTCCTTCGCTGCCACCTGTGGGCACGACGCCGAGTGTTGAAGCCGCGACCTTCACGGCGCTCGACTTTCTGAATGGCTATGCAGGAGTCTTTCTCGTTGCGTTTCTTGTCACGCTGATCGTGACGCCATTCGTGCGCAAACTCGCGATTTCGATGGACATCATCGATCGGCCTGATGCTGCGCGAAAGCACCACAAGTTTCCCATCGCGTATCTCGGAGGCTTCGCAGTCTTCGTCGGCGTGATGAGCGCGATCGGTTACAGCTATCTCATTGTTGACGGCATTGGCGGGATACTTGGACCAGTGCCGATCTCGATCTTGATTGGCATTCTCGCGATCACCTTTACTGGTCTCGCTGATGATGTGTGGGGCTGGGATCCGCGCCTCAAGATCGCAGGACAGTTGGTAGCCGCGGCCGCTCTGGCCGTGCAAGATGTGGGAACGCATGTCGCGGAAGGCGCGCTGGCGCCGATGTTTGGCGAAGCGACCACTGTGTTGTTGACATTCGGACCGTTCATCCTCACCGCGGGCGACATCTTCTACTGGACGGGAACTGCGCTCATCGCAGCCTTCGTGCTCGGTGGTTGCAACGCGATGAACCTGGTCGACGGCCTCGACGGACTCTGCGCTGGTCTCGCCGCGATCATGGCGACATCACTGCTCATCCTCTCGCTGATCATCGCCGCAGGGATTGGACTTGATGACCCTTTCGAATCGGTGAACGGCGTGCGCGTCGTGCTCTGTCTCGCGCTTCTAGGCAGCGTGCTTGGTTTCTTGCCGTGGAACTTCAACCCTGCTGTCATTTTTCTCGGCGACTGCGGGAGTCTTCTCATTGGCTATCTGCTCGTCGTCATCATCTTGTTGCTGGGCGACAAGGGTGAGACGCACTTAGTGATGGCGGGCTTAGTGATCTTTGCGATTCCCATCATGGATACGGCGCTTGCGATTCTGCGACGCAAACTCGCAGGCGTGTCGATGTCGCAGGCGGATGCGAATCACATTCATCACCTCGCCATGCGTGCGCTCGGTGGAGTGAAGCGCGCGGTGCTCACGCTCTATGGCATCTCGGCGCTCTTTGGCGTGTTTGGTGTGACGCTTGGCATGCTCGCGATCGAGCAAGTCGTGCGGCTGCGCATTGTCTACGCGGGAGCGATCCTTGCCTTCGGTATCATCGGAGCCGTCGCACTCAAGAGCGCGCTGCGCAATCGCTGGCTCGTTGAGAGTTCGAAGGGTGCAGAGATCCCCAAACCTTCGCCTCCGAAACCTGCTGACGCTGAAGCGGAACGCCTCACATCGAGGCTTGCGGAGCCCCGTTGAATCAGTCAAATAAACCCGAACAGACGGGGTCTTACAGCGATCAAAGCAGCGGGCACCTGCCCGTACTGCTTCAGGAGACGGTTGAAGCAGTCAATGCGACGCATGATGAAGTGTTTGTCGACCTCACCGCTGGTCGCGGCGGACACGCAACGGCGGTAGCGCGCGGTCTCGGTCCAAAGGGCACGGTGGTGCTGTTTGATCTTGATGGGCGCAACCTGACCTACGCCGCCGCGAGAGTGCGAAGCGAGACGGGCATCACGCCCGTTCAAGTGCACGGATCATTCGCGGCCGTCGGGCGTGAGCTCACCGCGCGAGGGATCGTCGCGGACATCGTGCTTGCGGATCTCGGCTTCGCTTCCAACCAAGTCGATGACCCAACTCGCGGATTAAGTTTCATGCGCGATGGACCGCTCGATATGCGCATGGATCCAACGAGAGGCATGACCGCCGCGGACCTTGTGAACCTCACCTCTGAGCGAGAACTCAGCGATCTCATCAGTCGCTACGGAGAAGAACCGATGGCGCGAAAGATCGCAACGAAAATTGCGGCAGCGCGCCTTCTTGCGCCGATTCAAACGACGGCGCAACTTGCGGAACTTGTGCGAGAGGCATACGGCTCTCGTGCGCGTACTTCGCGGATGCATCCAGCGACGAAGACCTTCATGGCACTTCGCATCGCGGTGAACGACGAACTCGGCGCGCTTAGTGCGCTTCTTGATTCGATCAGCACCGCCGCGCGTCGCGTCCACGATGATCAACCGACTTGGCTGCGCCGCGGATCACGCATCGCGATCATCGGGTTTCATAGCCTCGAAGATCGACTTGTGAAGCGTTGTTTCGCCGACATGCGAAAGAATGGTTTCGGCAGTGAGATCACCGACGGATTGGTGATATCTTCCGAGACCGAATCCGCGGAGAACCCGCGGGCTCGATCAGCGAAATTGCGTGCGGTCATGGTTGACCTCGCGCGCCAGCAACGGCACGAAGCGAAGTAAGAACATCTTGGTGCGAGAGTCGCTTTCATCGCCGAAGGCAGCGTTTGGACGCAGCACGAAACTGCGCGCAAACGATCAACGCGATGAATGCACGACGCAGCAAGGCTGAAGCAAGGAAGCTCAGTCATGACGCGCGAAAACAAACTTGTGATGGTCATTGGTTTCGGATTTATGCTCTTTTTGGGCATCCTCGTCTCCGATCATCTGGCCGCGAATTCCACACCACTCAAGCAACCGCTGGTGAGCTACACGCCGGAGCCTGTTGGGCTTCCTGGTGTGAATCAACGCTTCGGTGAAGCACCGTTGCCCGTTGGACCTGACGGTCTTCCTGTCGATCAAACACGCGGAATCCCTGTTGTTCTTGGCGGGTCCGAGTTCGGTGGACCAGTCGTGACGGCCGCGCCTGTGGTTGCGAAGGAACGAACACACACACTCGCGAAGGGTGAATACCCCGAGACGCTTGCGCTGAAGTACTACGGCAAGCGCGCGCTCGGCGCAAAGCTCGCCGAGTTCAACAACATTGATCCGAAGAAGCTCAAAGTCGGTCAAGAGTTGAAGATTCCTGACATCACCGTGCTTGATCCGTCATTCGCACCGACTCAAGTGGTCGAGCAGGGGACTGTGACTCATGCGCCAATTAATGCGCCGGTAGATGCGCCGATCAACGCGCTGCGAGTTGATGATGTTGTTGTCAATGTTCCAATCGAGTCGACGCCGAAGTTCGGCAAAGTCAAGATTGCGAAGGGCGACACGCTCTACACCATCTCGAAGAAGGTCTATGGCAATGGTTCGCGTTGGGAAGAAATCGCGAAGCTCAACAATCTCGGGGCAGGCAAGTCGCTTCGTCTTGGTGCTGAAATCAAATACGCACTTGCGAACTAAGTGCTGGCAGTGATGGCAAGACCAGAAGGCATGGAGGCCGCTGATGTTTGCGAAGCTTGCGACAGTGATCATTGTTCTTGGCGCGATGTTTGGAGCGCTCTTGGTGAATCGCCAAGAGCGCATCGATACCGCTGCGGAAATCAGCCGCATCCACTTCAAACTCGAGAAGCAAGAGCGTGAACGCACACGCCGTGAGGCCAAGGTTGCCACCAGTGTGATGCCTGATCGCATTCGCACGCTGCTTGGCGATGATGCGTCGAAGCCGATTCCATTTCGTAGCGATCCATCGAGCGCGACGGAAGAAGCTCTTCGCGTTCCACAGCTTGTAACTGAGCCAGACACCACAGACACCGAGCAGGAATTGGGCGGATGATGCAAACAACTCACCGTGCGAATGAATTGGGAAGTCCTACACCACGCGCGTCGAAAATTTCTTTCGGCGCGCGCGTCCTTGTGGGAAGTCTTGCGCTCGCGATTCTTGGCACAACGGCGCGCGTGTTTCAATTGAAGGCGTATCCGTCGGAGCAATTGCTCGGCTCCATGCAGCGCGATTCAGGTCGACCGATTCAGGAGCGCAGCGTCGTGGCGACGCATCCGCGCGGCGGCATTCTCGATTCGCGCGGTCGCAAGCTCGCGGTCGACACGATTGGCGGAACACTCTTCGTCGATGTGCGCGATCTTTATCGCGATGCACTCGCGCGAGCGATCACGCTCGAGAAGAAGGCGCGACGAACGAGCGAGAGCGACACCGATTCGCCCAATAGCGCAATCACGCTTGCCACACTTCCCACTGATCTCAATCCGATAGCTGAACTCGCGATCGCGCTCGAAACACCGCTGGGAATGTCACGCGCTGCTATCGAAGCGCTCATTCACGCGCGCGTTCCCGATGATGTGCGAACACTTCGTCGAAGCATGCAAGACGATGACTGGAAACGACTCAAGCGGTATGTGGTCATCAGTGATGATTTGAACGAGCAGCAGATCGAAGCGATCGCGCTTGCCAAACGCGAAGGCGGTCCTGCGAGCGTGTTGCGAGGCGCCGTGATTGAAACGCGCCCTGAGCGCATTCTTCCCTACGGTCTCACCGCAGCCGCGCTCATTGGTTTCACAGGCTTTGACGCGATGCGCGATCCCGTGACCAACGAAGCCGTTGGTGGTCAGCGCGTGCGCGGTCTCAGTGGTATTGAGTCGACTGCCGATCCGCGTCTTGCACCGATTGCGGGCGAAACTGCCTTCATTGTCGACAACGGCGGATCGGTGATGGCCGTTCCCGCGCTCAGTCACATTCCTGGAAGTGCTGGGCATGATGTGCGCTTGTCGATTGACATCGTGATTCAAGAGATCGTCGAACGCCGCCTCAAAGAGACCGTTGCAAAGTCACACGCCGGCGGCGGACGCTGCATCGTGGTTGATGTTGAGAGCGGTGAAGTGCTTGCAGCCTTCGACACGCTGCGCACAGGTTCGACTTACGCCAACGCGGTTGAGGATAAGTTCGCTGCATCAGATCCTCGGCTCGCGCGACTTCGCTGGGTCACTGATCCCTTCGAACCAGGTTCGATCTTCAAGCCATTCGTGTGGGCATGGTCGCTTGAACTCGGCAAAGCGCGTCCGAATGAAATCATTCATCTGCCTGACGGACCACTCACTGTCGTCGATGGCCGCGCGCGCCGCACGATTCGTGAAGCACACAGTTCGAGTTACGGCACGAAGAGTTGGCACGATTGTTTGACGAAGTCGGTGAACGCGGGCATGGCGACAGTCGCGATGCGATTCACCAATGACCAGATGAAGGCGTGCATCTCGAGCTTCGGTTTCGATGAAGCGACAGGCATCGGATTCAAGAGCGAAACGCGCGGCATCCTTCCGCCGAAAGATGAGTGGACGAACAAGAC
Source organism: Planctomycetota bacterium (assembly GCA_003671065.1). Classification (GTDB taxonomy): domain Bacteria; phylum Planctomycetota; class Phycisphaerae; order Phycisphaerales; family SM1A02; genus QWPT01. The sequence goes on from QWPU01000019.1 coordinate 8,949, forward strand.
GCGCGCGCTCACCTCAGTGAGTTTCGGTCAAGGCATCGCTGTCACGCCATTGCAACTGGTGCACGCGTTCACTGCGTTTTGCCGCGACGGATCGATGATTCCGCTCAGCATTACCCCGACTGCCGCGACTTCACTTCGCGGTGCGCAACCGGTGATTTCAGCGAAGGTCGCGCAGACCACGCGCGAAGTGATGCAAGATGTGATTCTCGAAGGCACAGGCAAGCGCCTCAAAAACATCTTGGTTTACACGGGCTTTGGTAAATCAGGCACCGCGCAACTTGTGAATCCAAAGGGCGGCTACTTTCAAGATCGCTACATGTCGAGCTTCTTGCTTGGCGCGCCGTTTGATCAGCCTGAACTTGCGATCCTCGTCACCATCGAAGATCCCGACAAGTCGAAGGGCGTCACTGGTGGCGGCGCGCTTGCTGGTCCATGCGCCGCTGAAATCATGAACGAGGCGCTTGAGTACATCGGCGTTCCAACGAATGGCGAGTTGGCGTACGGCGAGAAGACGAGCGACAAGACGACCGACAAGAAGCGCGTCGCGCGCGCGAACTAATCACGCAGTGCTGCGAACATCATCGATGGGTGATTCACCATCATCCGTATCGTCGAACTGCTCGTCACCTTCATCGTCTTCAACATATTCCGTCCGATCCTTCGGAAGAAACAGCCCGACACCAAGGCGAATGAAGATCCACACGCCGAGATACGCCGCGAGCATGTTGAACACGAAGAGGCCGAGATCGCCGCGCGGCATGCCGAGCAACTGACCGAGCGCACTGCCAAAAAGCACGACAGTCAGCGGATCCCGCGTTGCGCCAATCATGCGCTGATCCATGTAGCGACACATTCCCGCAAGCAGGAATGCGTAAATTGGAAGCGAGAGATACACGAAGTCGTTCCAGATATGACCGACGAGGCCCGGCCCCCAACTGTGTATCGCTGACACGCCACTCACCGCCGCTTGATGGACGACCGTGAGTCCGAGTCCCTCGGGCTTGCCCGGCCAGAGATCGCGCGGAATCGGTAGCGTGACGAAGTACACCAACGAGTGCAAGGGATCAATAGGAAACGCACTAGGCCGCGTGTGGTAGATCCACATGCTGATGCCGCCCGCGAATTGTCCGCTGAGCGCCTGCATGGCAACCTCATCAACCGCGAAAGCATCGATTTGCATCATGCCTTGAACCTGCTCGGCGAGGGTCCGCTTCTCGCCGCCGCTCGTTCGCGCCGCAGAGAAGACGAGGAATGGAATGAGTGTCAATACGAATGCAATTGCGATACGCAGCACAAGTTTCGGCACAGCCATCGTGCGCCACTTCTCAAAGTAGAGCGCCCAGGCAACAGCGAAGCAGAGACCAAGAATCTCGCGCCGACCAAACGCGTCAATGAGTAGCGCGGCGCTACTCGCAGCGAGTGCACCGAACAGCAGCAGCGCAGTGAGCGGATTGAAAGAACTGCGCACCCATGCGATTGCGACCAATCCCACGCCAGCGCATAAGCAGCCTGCTGCCATTTGCGGAAGCAAGACACCGACCCACGGCACACCACCTGCGATGAAGCGCAGCGTGATTCCGATCGCGACCATCACGACGCCGGCAATCGAAAGTGAAGTCTTCGTCGACACGCGTTGGCACCACGATCGATCGGCGATTCGCGCTACGAATCCTTCCTTGCGATAGCAATACAAGAACGCCGCGATGAAAACCGTGATGATGACGCAGAACGCCGCAGCGGGAAATGTGAAATCAGAGAGGAACGCGCCGCGCTCGCTTTCACCTGTGAAGCATGTGAGCGCGCCCGAAATGGTTTGAAAGTTGATGATGCCGAGCAGAAAGAAGTTGCGCGTGGAGAACAGCGGACACCGTTCGGCTTGTGCGTCGCGGACGATCACAACCAAGATCACGATCGTGAGTGCGACGAGATAGACCCCGAGAAAAGCTAACACGCGATGAATTCCAACTGAGGCATAGTGAGGGACGATTCTAATCAGGATCGCTGGCTGCTGTTGTGCCTTGACGGCTCAGTTGAGGGTGGCGTTGACGGTGCGCGAGGTGATGGTTTGTTGCGCAGCTTTCACAACACGCGGCGTACTCATCCATATCTCATCGGCGTTGTCATCGGCATTGCCCCACACCGCGAGCGTGACCACGACTGCTCGACCCGCGTGGCTGCCGAGCGGCAGTTGCCAGACATGCGCGGCCGTGTCCCAGACCTTTTCGCCCGCGGCATTGGTGCGCGGACCGAGATTTTCTGAATGCACGAGGACACCATTGATGTACGCGCGGACTGTGCAGCCATCGCCGAATTGCTTCTGCGTGTTCATGAACGCGACTTCGATCGCAGCGTTTCGGCTCCCTGGTATGAGCAGGTGATCGAAGGCGATCTCGCAATCGCCACCGCCGCTGGCGAAGGCAAAGGGCGTCGCAATGCTCGCGCCTCCGAGTCGCCATGAGACCTGCTGATTGAGTGGAAACTCACCGCCGCGTTCGATCCCTGTGTAGTCCGAAACAAACTTGCCTACCACGCCCGCACTTCCCAGCGCGCGGCCCTCCACCGCAAGCGCAGCAGGCGCGCGCAGCAGCAGCACGAAGACTGGACGCACGACACTGAGTTCGATGCGCTGGCCTTGCTTGAGCGGCTTTTTTTGGCGAGTCACGCTGCCATCGCGCGCGCCAAGGAGTATCTCGGTGAACGCTGCGTGAGCGACTAGGCCGACGGTGGCCGTGGCTGCGTTCGTGCGCTCATCGGTGAAGTTAATAAGCGCGAATTCAGGCGTGTCGATGAATCGAGTGATGCTGACGCCTGCAGGGCACTTATCTAGGTGCACGCTCGGCAGCGCGCTCGCCTCGCGGCTGAGCGCATATGTGCAGCGTGGATTGAGAGCGATGGTCGTGTCAGCGCTCCAAGCGGGCCACCCTGGAACGCGCAGCTCGGACTTGAATTCACGGCAATTGAGTACGCGTTGGTAGAGAGCGGCACCCTCGAGACCTACAAGTTCCTGCAACTGAGGACTGCTGCGATAGTGATAGCGCACTCCGCGCGCGTCGCGATATTGACAAACGACGCGAGGATCTTTCGGCCACGAATCAAAAGTGGGCACGAGATTCAGTCGAGCAAACAAACGCGCGCGTTCAACCATGTGACGCGCCATACCTGTGCGTGCCTCGAAGGAGACTCGTGTCGCTTCCAGTTGCGCGACTCCACCAAGCGCGTCAGAGCACGCGACGACGAACGACTTCGCTCGTTCACTCGACGCGTTGACCGTCGGAACCCACGCGCGGCAACCTGGAGCAAACAAGCGCGATGAGATAGGTCGGTGACGAAGGGACCACCACGCGCGCAGCTCATCATTTCCCCACACTTGCGAATAACGCAGCGTCCACATAGGCGCGAAGGCAATGTTGTCTGGCGCAAACTCTGAAGCCATTGGCACTGGATTCTTGCTTTGCAACTCGCGCATCTGCGCCCAACCACCTTGCGCGCCGCGAAGCCCGCCAACTTCGCCGTTACCAAAGTCGCCCGCAGTGCCGCTGGTGTCTTCATAGTTCGCATCGGCGCCCGTCGATTGCCGCCATTGAACCATCATGTCAGTGTGATACGCGCGCCATCGAGGTGAGAGCGGATCGAGGTAGAGAATCTCTTGATCGGTCGCTTCCACGAATGACTTTGGCGAAGCGGTACTCGTCGTAACGGAGTTGAATTTCCGCGTAAGTCCAAACTGCGCGACACGATCACGCACAAACACGGGCGAGTTGAAGTTCACGCACATCGTGTTCACATAGCCCATGACTTTGAAGCCGAGCGCATGCGCCTGTTGGACGAACTTTGGGAATGCGATCGATGGAGTCCAGTCAGGCAGCGCGGAATCGAAGCTAGCACGCCGAGGGTTCCACTCCTGTAGCAAAGTAGCGCGAGGATCGAGCAAACGAGCGAGTGTGGAGAGCGCCGTTGGTCCAGGCCCGATTGCATCGCAGATCACACTGATGTCGCGTGGCCACGCGATGGCGTTGCGGCGCTTGATCTCATCAGCGAAGGTGCGCTCGTACCACTCACGAAACGGATTCATCGCGCTCGGCCATGAGCCAACGAACGCATTGACATGTGTGGTCACAGTGCGCGTCGTGCGCTGACCAGTGAAGGGCATGTAGTTGAGCTCTTCAAGCGTGAACGCATGAGCTTTGTCATTACCACCAAGTAGCGTGAAATACGGGCGAAACGCACTGTCTTCGCTCCACAACGCGATGCTGCCACTGTCGCCTTCTGCTGCGATCACTGGCGCTTCAATAAACGGCGCGCCACCGAGCGTGATGATTTTTCCACTCACAAGATCTGCGGGCGTGTAGGCAAGACCGCCAAGCGATGGAACATAGATCGTGTGACGCGGATGCAGATGCACAATCGGAACACTCACGCCGACAACATCACATTCAGCGCTGCTGCCATTCGCCGTCAACGCAATGCGGCCACTCTTGACATCGACTGTTGCTTCGATGACAAGACGGTCGCCAGGAAACGCGGTGACGCCATCAGTCAGTCCCACCCACACGCAACGGATTCCGCTCTCGAGAGCATTGTTCGCGCCTGCGGTGATGGTGGTGCATTCAACTTTGCTTGCAGCGCTTGGATAGTGATCGATGCGCGCGATCACATCTGCGAGTTGGCCGTTGTAAAGTTGATGAGTTCCCCAACCGCTGTGGAATGTTTGAACGCCTAGCATGCTGTCTTGCGCGTCGTCTTGCGCGCTATTTTTCCCGCAGATGATTCCGCGCGGCATCCACTCATTGATCGTGATGGGAGTTGCGTGCACTTCCCTAGTGAGGCGATTCACAAGGCGAGTCACGGCGCCATTCGACACGGTCAACTCGAGCGTTGACGAAGTGATCTTGAAGCCGTCTGCCGTCGCCGTTGCTTCGCGAGCGTGCGCGTCGTGTTGCACAACACTGGCCGCGAGGAGCGCGCTGGAAAGCGTGAGCGCGGACACGGTGTTGATGAGGAGCGCGTTCATGCGCGGACGTTTATCCACCAAAAAGCATGCGTTCAGGCTTCTCAATCATGTCTTTCACATGAACGAGAAATCCAACCGCTTCACTTCCGTCAATGATGCGGTGGTCGTAACTGAGCGCGAGATACATCATCGGACGAATCGCAACTTGACCTGGGTTCTTGGGATCTTCGACAGCGCGCTTCTTCGTCGCGTGCATGCCGAGGATCGCTGATTGCGGCGGATTGAGAATCGGCGTCGACATAAGCGATCCGTAGACTCCTCCGTTAGAAATCGTGAAGGTGCCGCCCGTCATTTCATCGACGCTAAGCTTGCCCTCCTTTGCACGAACTGCGAAATCTTTGATAGAGGCTTCAATTCCCGCAAACGACAGCGCTTCTGCATTGCGAAGCACAGGAACTACCAGACCCTTCTCGGTTCCAACGGCCACAGCGATATCGGCGTAGTCATGGAACTCCATCTCCATGTCGGCACCTTGACCAACGATGTAGGCGTTCACGCGCGGATACTTTCGCAACGCGCTCGTCGCGGCCTTCACGAAGAAACTCATGAAGCCGAGTCCGACGCCGTGCGTCTTCTCAAACGACTCTTTGTGTTCGGCGCGAAGACGCATGATTTCGGTCATGTCGCATTCGTTGAAGGTCGTGAGCATCGCGGCGGTGTGTTGCGCATGGACTAAACGCTCGGCGATCTTCTGACGCAGCTTCGTCATCTTCTCGCGACGGACTCCGCGGCTGCCAACAACCGCAGGCGCGGCGGGCTTCAATATCATCGGCTTTGTTTCAGTTGCCGCGAGCACATCGTTCTTCATGACGCGACCACTCGGACCAGAACCTGCAAGTTGAGCGAGGTCGACGCCTTTCTCCGCGGCGACTTTCTTGGCAACGCCTGATACGCGCATGCTTGCATCTCCGTTTGTTGTTGCAGCAACGGCTGCGCTCGCAGGTTTCGCTGCATTGGTATCGATCGACGCAACCACCGCACCAACCTTGATGCCGTCGCCTCGCTTGGTTGCGATCTTCAGCGCACCCGATGCAGGCGCGCGCAGTTCGAGCGTGGCCTTATCGCTTTCGATTTCAGCAAGCAACTCATCCTTCTCGACATAACTGCCGTCGTCGCGCAGCCATCCACTGAGTGATACTTCGCTGATGCTTTCGCCGGGAGAGGGGATCGTGATGTCGACAGCCATGTCATTCACCTTCGGTTGAGAGTCGTGTGTTGTCTTGAGCGTGCGCGCAACTTACTTCTGCGCGACTTCCTTCTTATTGCCAGGTCCGCCAGCAGGTCCGTCGCCAGCCTTCGCTGCACCGATCGCTTGCGCAAGGATTTTTTCTTGCTCGATCGCATGCTGCTTCTGGCTTCCCACTGCAGGACTCGCGGAATCAGAGCGGCCGATGTAATCAACATCAATGCCGAGCAGTTCTTTGAGTTGCGCTTGTGCGAATCGATACGCGCCCTTATTGCGCGGCTCTTCTTGCACCCACACGAATTTCTTCGCGTTTGGATAACTCGCAAGCACCTTGGTGAGCGCGCCGTCAGGGAACGGATAGATCTGCTCGAGTCGCACGATGGCAGTGGTCGTTTGTCCACTCTTCTCGCGCTGCACGCAGAGTTCGTGATAGATCTTGCCTGAGCAGATGAGCACTTTCGTAACGAGCTCTTCATCGGCTTTGATGACAGAAACATCAGGCAGCACTTGGCGGAAGTGACCGAGCACGAAACCTTCGACGCGACTGACTGCTGCAGGCAAACGCAGCATTGATTTCGGCGTGAGCACGACGAGCGGCTTGCGGAATGTCTGCTTCACTTGCTTGCGAATGAGATGGAACATCTGCGCAGAAGTCGTGGGATTCACGATCTGCATGTTGTCATCAGCGCAGAGTGTGAGGAAGCGTTCGAGACGGCAACTCGAGTGCTCGGGACCTTGACCTTCGTAGCCGTGAGGCAAGAACATCACGAGTCCACTCGCGCGCTTCCACTTCGCTTCGCCACTCGCAATGAACTGATCAATCAGCACTTGACCACCGTTGGCAAAGTCACCGAACTGCGCTTCCCAGATGACGAGCATGCGCGGATCGCCAAGCGAATAGCCATATTCGAAGCCGAGGACAGCGCTTTCAGTCAGCGGCGAATTGTGAATGCAGAAGCGAGCTTGATTGGCGTCGAGCGTATTGAGCGCGCAGAACGCCTCGTCGGTTTCTTGACAGGTGACGACGGCGTGGCGATGACTGAATGTGCCGCGTTCAACGTCTTGGCCACTGAGTCGGATCGCGTGACCTTCGACAAGCAGCGTGGCGTAGGCCAGCAGTTCACCCATTGCCCAATCAACTGTTCCACTCGCGACAGTGTTCGCGCGCTGCTCGAGCAAGCGAGCAACAGTCTTGTGAATCTTCGCGTGATCAGGCACTTCGCTGAGCTTCTTTGAAAGCGTTTCCAGCGTGTCAAGCGCGACGCCAGTAGTGATCGGTTCGTGCGAGTACTGACCAGTCAGTCCACTCCACACACTCTTGAACGGATCGACAACAGGATCAATTGGTTGCTTCTTCGCAGCACTTTGCGCTTCATCAAGAATCGCAATGCGTGCAGCGAGCATGGCTTCAACTTCAGCATCAGTGACGACGCCTTCAGCAACAAGCTTCGCGTGATAGGTCTTGAACGCAGGCCGCGCCTTGCGCACGCGGTTGTAGAGCACGGGCTGCGTGAACATCGGCTCGTCAGTTTCGTTGTGACCGAGTTTGCGATAGCACCAAAGTTCAATCACGATGTCATGACCAAACGCGTGGCGGAAATCAATCGCGATCTTCGCGGCCCATGCGCATGCTTCAGCATCATCACCATTGACATGCAGCACAGGAACATCGAAGCCCTTCGCGCTGTCCGTGCAATAATTTCCGCCGAAGGTGTCGCGCGGATTCGTCGTGAACGCGACTTGGTTGTTCACGACAACATGCACAGTGCCACCGACGGTGTAGCCATCGAGGTGCATCATGTTGAAGCACTCAGCAACGATGCCTTGACCTGGGAAGGCTGCATCGCCGTGGACCAGAATTGGAACGACTGCGGTGCGCGCTTCGTCAGCGAGCAATCGTTGTTTACCGCGACAACGACCCATCACCACTGAGTTGACGAACTCAAGGTGCGAAGGATTTGCGGCCAGCACAATTCGGACACGCTGTCCCGTCGATGTGATGTGATCGTTCGAGTAACCCTGGTGATACTTCACATCGCCACCACCACTGGCAAACGCCGCCGTCCATGCTTCGTCAAACTCAGTAAAGATGCGCTGGAGATTTTTGCCAACGATGTTTGCCAGCACATTGAGTCGACCGCGATGCGCCATGCCGAGCGTGAACTCTTGCGCACCGAGTGCTGGTCCTGCTTCGATGATCGCATCAAGAATCGGAATGAGACTCTCGCCGCCTTCGAGTCCGAAACGCTTCTTGCCCACGAATCGCGTGGCGAGAAAGTGCTCGAAACTATCTGCATCCATCAACTTCGAGAGAATGCGCTTCTTTGTTTCGGCGCTGAAGTGCGGGCGATTTCGCGCACTTTCAATGCGCTTGGCAATCCATGCGCGGCGCTGGGCGCATTGAAGATGCATGTACTCGACCGCGAATGTTCCGCAGTAAGTCTCTTCAAGGCATGACACGATGTCAGAGAGTGGCGAAGGGTTGTCGAGCGGAAGCGTGCCTGGATCGAAAGCGCGACCGAGCGCGTCATCATCAAGACCGAGCGCTTCAAGTGTGAGCTGTTCTGGGAAAGGCCGCACGGTGCCGAGTGGATCGAGCGTGGCCGCAAGATGGCCGTAGGTGCGGTAGCGATGAACGAGTTCATCAACTTTGCGCTGATCAGGATCGAGACCTTGGATGACGGTCTGAACGATCGTTTGCATGACAGGCTGCGCGGCAACTTGTGGAGCAATTTGATTCGCGGGAGTCGCACCGACAGTGGCGCCTTCACGAGCGCGGCCGAGTTCGAAGCCTTCACGAGCGCAGCCGAGTTCGAAGCCTTCACGAGCGCAGCCGAGTTCGAAGCCCATGAAAAACTGTTTCCATTCCGCACTCACCGAATCGGGATTCGCGCGGTACTGCGTGAGGAGCCCC
>QWPU01000190.1 GCA_003671065.1 Planctomycetota bacterium
ATCGCCTCGAACACCGTCTGAATGAGCAGCAACGCGCGCGCATACTGCTGATCCGTTTCAGGAATCGCGTCCAGACATTTCTCCCACATCTCCTGCGCCGTCAGGCGCGAGAACGGTGCGACGAAAGCGACTGCGCAATTGGCAGCGATTTCACCATTCGTGAGTGGCACCTTCCCATAAGGAATGATCGTTCCACCTCGCGGCGCGTTGCCGGCAGCGTTCACTCCCACGATGCGACCAACGACGGCGCTGCCGTAGAGCGCGAGCGCAACAACAATGAAAAAGACTACGAAACGCTGAGGCGCCAGCGGAATCGACATCGTGACGCGCGACCAGAAGTGATGCGGAAGCGTGGCATGCAACAGCGTCATGAATGCGCGCGGCACGATTCGCATGTTGACCGAGCGCGATTCGAGAAACCACGACGGATCTGCGCCTGTCTGACGAAATTTCGACCAAGTGATCGCGAGTCCACACTCAGTGCATGCGCCAACATTTTCGCCTCGCGCTTCGCTCGCGATCATCGTCGCCTGCAGCGCGTATCCGCAGCGCGGACATTCGTGAGCTTCTGGTTGCGTGGATTCACTCTGTTGCATGATGTTCTCAACGCGCGGCAATGGAATCACCATCGAGACCTGCGCTCCGATCTCAGGCATGTTGTCCCTACTAGAAGTTACTACGCCGATGCTTCGACAAGTCGTCGCACGACATCAAGTCCAGTCTCCGTTGCTTCAGTTCGTTCTGGATGCCACTGCACGCCAACATAGAAACGCCGCGCGGGATCGATGATGCCTTCGATCAGGCCATCATCACTGTGCGCGATGATTTCAAACCCCTTCGCTTCCGCAAGCGCTTGGTGATGCCATGAACGCACCATGCCCGACTTTAGCGGCGAACCATTTTGCGCATCAACGGTGTGCTTTCCATCATTGCGATGGCGATCTGCATTTGGCAACACATCGCCAAGATGTTGGATCATCGCGTTTCCTCTATGAAACCCCATCAATTGCATGCCGAGACAAACGCCAAGCACAGGCATGTCTTTGCGGGCATCAAGTTCATGCAGCAAGGCAAACTCCGCGTCCTGACGCTCGGGGCTCATGCAGACTGCAAGCGGATGAAGCGCGATTCCAAACTTCGTCACATCGATGTCATCACCACCCGTGAGAATCACACCATCAACGCGATCTAACATCGCCGCTCGCAAGTCCGCGCGCGGAGGAAGTATTACAGGCACGCCGCCCGCAGCATCGACCATGTCGAGGTAGGTGCGACGAATGCGGGCGTAGCCGTCGACAAAGTCTGAAGTAATGCCGATGATTGGTCGTGGCATGCGGTGAAGTTCGAGTGAGGAGTTATGAAAGTTGCGGGCAAATCGACTTAGCTAACGCGAAATCGACCTGATTGCGAGAGGAACTGCAGCGGATTGTCGAAGCTCACTTTGCGCACGCTTTCCAGCGTGTGTCCGCGCGCCTTCATTTCGATCTGCGCTTTCGGAACTGCAAGGGGATCGCTCTGACCCCAATCGCCCGCGGAGTTAATCCACAAGCGCTCAGTCCCGTGCACTTCGAACACATCGACCGCGCGTTGCGGCGTGCACTTGGTGTCGGGATACAGCGTCATTCCTGCCCAAAATCCTCGGCGCAACACATGACCAACGGTGTGTTCCTCCACATGATCAATGAGCACGCGTCCGGGATCGAGCTTCGAGTGATTGCGAATCGCATCCATGATAAGAATCGTGCCTTTGAGTTTGTCCTCAAGATGCGGCGTGTGCACGAGCACCATGAGATCATGCTGCGCCGCAAGCGCGAGGTGCGCGTCGAGAATCTCAAGTTCATTGCGCGAGTTCTTGTTCAGTCCGATTTCACCGATGCCCAGCACCGTCTCGCACTTCAAGAACTCTGGAATGAGCGAGATGACTTCTCGCGCAAACACTGGGTCTTCCGCCTCTTTCGGATTAATGCAGAGCCATGTGTGATGGCGAATGCCGTACTGCGCAGCGCGCTTAGGTTCAAAGTCGGTGAGTTGGCGGAAGTAATCGAAGAAGCCCTGCGGCGAAGAGCGATCGTATCCCGCCCAAAACGCGGGCTCGGTGACAGCGACGCAACCAGCGAGCGCCATGCGTTGATAGTCATCAGTGGTGCGCGACACCATGTGGACATGCGGATCGATGTACATGTCAGTGACTCGCCTTCGTATCAAGATTTGCAGCGCACGCGCCAGTAGCGCCTTTCACATGAGCATGAGCAATCGGCTCAGTCGTGTGATCACTCAACAACTCAAGCACGCGTCGCGCGCGCTCTGGCTTTCCATCAAGCAGCACGCGGCAACACGCTTCGAGCGACTTAACACGAAAATCGTCCGAGCCGTCGCCTTGTGCGCGATCAACGCGATCAAGGAATGCTGCGATATCAAGCACTTTCGCGCGATGCTCAAGAAAGTAACGATCAACAACCGCGCGCTTCGAAAGTGGAGGAGGCATGCTCGACATGGGGTTGCATGGTAGATTGTCTCGTGTGATCGAACGTGTTGTCCGCATCTCTGATCTTCACGATGACTCGTCTGCCGCACGCGATCTCGCCTACTGGCTTTCGCGCCCATCGAGCGAGCGCCTCGCGGAAGTCGAACGCCTACGCCGCCTCTACTACGGAATCCCGCTTGATGGAACTTTCCCAAGACTTCAGAGAGTGGCTCGCGTGCTTGAACGCCACGAAGACTGACTATGTCGTCGTTGGCGGACATGCGCTCGCGCATCACGGTTGCCCACGTTTTACAGGCGATATCGATGTGCTCGTGAAGCCGTCTGCGGAGAATGCAGCGCGTGTGCTTGAAGCGCTTCGCGCGTTCGGATTTGGCTCGCTCGATATCACCATTCATGACCTCGATCGAGTTGGCCGCGTGATTCAGCTCGGGTTTCCCCCGCAGCGCATCGACATACTCACGAGCATCGACGGACTCACCTGGGACGAAGCGTCAGCAGATCCATCGATGGCGACAATGACCGATGTCACGGTACCGTTCATTTCTCGAGCAGCGCTTATTGCGAACAAACGCGCCACCGGTCGACTGAAAGATCTTGCCGATGTCGAGGCGCTTGAGGGTCGCTCAGGTCGACCCTCATGACACTCACACCATCTCAGCAGCCGCTTGACGCATGAGTGCTGCGTCGATGTCGTGGACTTCGAAGCCTTCGCCGACAGCGCGCAGCATGGTGATGGTGAGCGTGCCGCCGAGATGCTCGCGGAACTCTTCGAGGCCTGCGGTGAGTGCCGCGTGATTGGCAAAGAGCGCGTGACGCGTAGGAAGACCGAGCCGCGTGATGCATGCGTGAATGCGCGCGTGCAGTTCGTTCGACAGCCAACCTTTGAGATTGGCGTAACGGCAATCGAGGAGGAGTCCGAGCGCGACCGCGTCGCCGTGTGAAATCGCGTGATTACTCAGGGATTCCAGTCGATGCGCCGACCAGTGACCGAAGTCGAGTGGACGCGCTTCGGTGGTTTCGAAGGGGTCGCCGTTCTCGATGATGTGCGCGAGGTGGAGTTCAGCGCTGCGATGAATGACTGCGCGCGCGGCGTTGGGATCACGCGCGGCGATGAGGAGCGCGTCGCGTTCGATCTGCGTAAAGAGCGCGGGGTCTTTCAAGAGCGCGATCTTGACGGCTTCGCTGAAGCCCGCGCGATAGACCGCATCAGGAAGTGTCGCAAGAAAGTCCTCATCGCAGAGGACCGCGAAGGGCACCGCGAACGAGCCGACGAAGTTCTTCTTGCCGAAGCGATTGATGCCGTTTTTCACGCCCATTGCAGCATCGTCTTGCGCGAGCACTGTTGTGGGAAGTCGAACGAGACGAACGCCGCGATGCGCGATTGCCGCGCCGAAACCGACGGCATCAAGCATCGCGCCGCCACCGATGGCGATGACGAAACTCTTGCGGCAAATGCGGTGATGCTCGACGAGCTCGACGACGCGATCGACGACGCGCATGTCGTGTTTCGCAGCTTCACCGCCAGGCACGACGACGAGATCAACGAGTCGCGGCATATGTGCGGCGTGCGCGGCGAAGTACTGCGTGATCTTCGCAATGAGCGTGCCGTTGCTCGTGCGGTCCACGCCTTCATCGATGAAGACAATCGCTCGACGCTTAACGATGCCGGTGTCCGACGCAAAGACCTCGCGCAACGCCGGATTCGCAACATCAAGCGCGCCGCGCGTGAAACGCACGCGGTGCGCAAGCGTGAGCAGCACTTCGCGATCGCGCGTGCTGGTGATGGCATTGAGATGGGGAGCGATGTTGTTGATGAAGGGGTCCCGAGAAATAGCGAAGAGCCGCAGCGTAGAGGAGTTTTCCAGATTCAGTAGGCCGTCCTCGCCGACGAGTTCGACCGCACTCAAGAAAAATCCGTCGACAGCACGACCTTTGTTCCGAAGGATCATGGCACCCGGTGGAAACTAAGTTTTCGGACATCGTTGACTTCGCAATCGTCGCGACATCGTCGCGGCATCGCTGCGACATCACTGCGACAGCAGTCGCACGATGTCGTCGATGCCTTCGTCGCCGAAGCGGCCTTCTTCGTCAAGGAGTTCGCGCACTCGGCTGCGCAGGCGCGCGGTGACGCCGCGGACGAGGTCGGCCATTTGCTGGCGTGAGAGGGCGAACTCGCTTTCGAGGTCGCCGTAGGCTCGACCGTCGATGGCGTGACGACGAAAGACGAGCCAAGCGCGATCGCGTCCTTCGGCGATAAGTGCTTGCTCCACTTCATCGCAGACTTGCGAGAGGATTGCTTTCGCCCATGCGCGTTCGAAGGCGGTGGCGGGATCTGGTTGCGAACTTTCGAGCGAAAGGATCGAGGAATCAAGCGGTTTTTCGCGCGAGCGAGCGGCGTCGCGCACGAGTCCGCGCACATGCAGGAGTAAGCCGTTCATCATCCACCGACGCAGTGTGAGGCCCGACGCGTTCCACGATGCGAGATACGCGCGCGTTGATGCAGGCGAGCCGAACTTGTTCACGAGAAACGCGTGGACGAGTTCGCGAGGCTGCGCGATGTCGCGAAGAGATGAGCCTTGCGCGTAGGCTTCGAGCGGTTGTGCGTAGCGCTCAATGATGCGAGTGGTAAGTGACGCGAGTGTGGAGTCGTTGCCGCGCAACGCCTCGATGATGAGCGTGGCGTGGGTTGTTGGAAAGTGCTGATGACCGCGCGGTGCGGCATCACTCATCGACACGCGCCCCAACCGCTAAGGATCGCCGTGAGATCTGCAGCATCGACGATGCCCGAACCATCGATGTCCGCGTTGGGATAATCCTTGCCGCCATCAGTGCCGAATTTATCGAGAATGATCTCGAGATCGCTGCTGTTGATTTCGCCGTTGCCATCGAGATCAGCAGGGCACGAGCAGGGAACGCCACCTTCACAGCAGTCGGGAATGTTGTTGGCGTTGAGGTCTTCGAGTTCGCCTGCGAGGATTTGTCCGTAGTCGATGATGGAGTCGTTGTTGCAGTCGGCGGACCATTCGATGATGGCGCGCTGAAGCGTTGTGTTTCCGTTTCCAGTCCACGTCAGCGAAGGCGTCGATCCAGATCCCCACATCATGAGGTAGTTCAAGGTCGTGTTCGGCGGATTCTTGACAAACGGCCAGTAGTCCACAGTTTCGCCGCTGACCCAATTCCACACGGTTTCGCCGGCCAATCGTGATGCACCGAGTGCAGGCCATGTGTCGCTCGCAAGCAGTTGTCCTGTTGGAAAGGCGACGCTCAGGACATACGAATGTTCGGCTGCGCTCGTCACCGTCGCGAGGTGCGCACCAATCGCAACGTACTGCGCTTGTCGCACCGCGAACGAATTGAATGTGGGTCGATTGTCGTCGGCGTACCAGTGTCCGTTGCCGCCATCTTCCACTCTCCACTGCACTGCGCTCTGCGCGTTCGCGCTCACGGTTGCGATTCCAACGCTCATCATTCCTGCTGCCAACGCGCGCACTGTGTTGTGATTCATCTTGCCGACTCCACTTGTGTGTGATCCGATTTCAGCCTCGCCGATTGGGAAGGCAGGCAGAGAGCCGTTGAGCGCGCGGTCATGGATAAGCAGCGCGAAGATTCCGAGCGCAACAAGTGCGAGCGCTGCGCGAACTCGCTTGGAATCAGTGCCGATTGGCTCGAATTGGTCCGCAAGCAGCGCCACGATCTGCCGCGTTTGACGGTCTGACAACGCGTGACGCGGTGGGGTCGCTGCTGCCGTGAGCCATGGAATATGTGGGAGCCGATCCACCGCGGAATCGTCGCGTCAATCAGCCGAGCGCGCAAGTCACGGCACCCAAGGGTGCCGCTACCTTTGTAGCGAAGATATCCACAAAAATGCAACCGCTCCGGCACGGAAGTGATCGGAGCGGGTGCGCGTTCATGCGCGGGGGGCTGCGCACGAAGGCCCGCGCGCCTACGCAGCGCGCGATGAGGAGTACTTATGT
>QWPU01000191.1:0-2976 GCA_003671065.1 Planctomycetota bacterium
CATGACTTCTCCCGTCGAGCGCATCTCTGGTCCGAGTACGACATCAACTCCTGGGAACTTCGCGAAAGGAAATACTGATTCTTTCACGGCGTGAAAGCCGGTACTGATGATTTCTTTCGTGCCGAGTTGCGCGAGCGATTTACCCATCATGACTTGCGCGGCGAGGAACGGAAACGCGACACCTTTGGCTTTGCCCACAAACGGTGAAGTGCGCGACGCGCGCGGATTCACTTCCAAGATGTAGACCGTTGAGTCCTTCACCGCGAACTGCACATTCATCAAGCCGCGCACTTTCAAGCGCTCGGCGAGACGGCGCGAGGCCACTTTGATTTCTTCGACAATATTCGGCGCCAGCGAGAATGGCGGCACGATGCAGGTTGAATCACCTGAGTGAATACCCGCTTCTTCGATGTGCTCCATCACGCCGCAGATAATCGCGCGAGGCGCATCCGTGTCGGTGGTAATCATGCACGCGCGCGTGCCTTCACTTGGCTCGAAATCAGCGAGCACATCGACATCGACTTCGGTCGCGTCGCTGAGGAATGAATCGATGAGCACAGGCGCATTCGCAAGGTCGCTCACATTCACGGCACTCGTCATGTACACGCGAAGCGCCGCCTCGTCTTGGCAAATCTCCATGCCGCGGCCACCGAGCACATAGCTCGGTCGCACCAACACTGGGTAGCCAATGCGCGACGCGCTCGCGATCGCTTCGTCAAGCGAACGCGCAATTCCGCTCGGTGGTTGCTTGAGTCCCATCTCATCGAGCAGCGCTTTGAATCGATCGCGATCTTCGGCCAAGTCAATCGAATCGAGACCAGTACCGACGAGCGGCACGCCAGCTTGCGCGAGACCATGCGCGAGATTCAGCGGTGTTTGCCCACCAAATTGCACGATCGCGCCAACGACTCGCCCACTGCGATCAGCGCGATCAATGCCGCCGCCATTCAGCCGCTCGATCACATTGAGCACATCCTCAAGCGTGAGTGGTTCAAAGAACAGGAGATCGCTTGTGTCATAATCTGTCGAAACCGTTTCAGGATTCGAGTTGATCATCACGCTTTCAAAGCCCATCGCCTCACAGGCAAACGCGGCTTGGCAGCAGCAGTAATCGAACTCGATGCCTTGACCGATGCGGTTGGGTCCACCGCCAAGAATCACGACCTTCTTGTTGTTGGTCACGCGAATCTCATCGTCAAGCACTGGCTTGCCATCGATGGTGTAGGGCGCTTCGTAGGTCGAGTAGTAGTACGGCGTGGCGGCTTCGAACTCAGCCGCGCAAGTGTCGACGAGCTTGTACACAGGCTCGATGCCAAAACTCTTTCGTCGCGCACGAACGGCGAGGATCGTCTCAGGCGAGATCGAACCGAGATAGAGATTCGCCAGTTGCGCGTCGCTGTAGCCAAGGCGTTTCGCTTCAACGAAGGTGTCGCGCGGAAGTGCTTCAAGCGTGGTGAACTGACAGAGCGTGTCTTCAAACGCGACCAGTTGGCGGAACTCTTCCAAGAACCACGGATCGATCTTCGTCAGCTCGTGCACGCGATCAATGCTCCAACCCATCTTCAGCGCATAGCGCACGAAATACAGGCGTCCCTGCGAAGGAACGGCGAGTTTGCGCGTGAGTGTGTCTTCAGGAATCGGCCACACAACTTGCGAACGATCAGCCGCTTGCAAGCCCGAGGCGATCTCATCGGCGCTGGCCCGTTGCGCGGCAAGCCACTTGTCATTGCGATCAAGACCAAACCCGAAGCGCTTCACCTCCATCGAGCGAATTGCCTTCTGAAACGCCTCTTTGAACGTGCGACCAATCGACATCGCTTCGCCCACCGACTTCATTTGCGTCGTGAGTGTTTCATCCGCTTCAGGGAACTTCTCGAAGGTCCAGCGCGGGATCTTCACGACGACATAATCAATCGAAGGCTCGAAGCACGCGCTGGTAGTGCCCGTGATGTCGTTGCCGAGTTCGTCGAGCGTGTAGCCGACCGCGAGCTTCGCGGCGATCTTCGCAATGGGAAACCCCGTGGCCTTCGATGCAAGCGCCGAGCTACGGCTCACGCGCGGATTCATCTCGATGACCACCATCTCGCCCGACTTGGGATCGATGCCAAATTGTACATTTGATCCGCCACAATTCACACCAACAGCGCGCATGATCGCAAACGCCGCGTCGCGCATGCGCTGGTATTCCTTGTCGGAAAGCGTCATGATCGGCGCCACGGTGACGCTATCGCCCGTGTGTACGCCCATCGGGTCGATGTTCTCGATGCCGCAGACGATGATGCAGTTGTCGCGACTGTCGCGCACGACTTCCAACTCGTATTCCTTCCAACCGAGCACCGACTCATCGATCAGCACTTGGCCAATCATGCTTGCTGCAAGACCTCGACGAATGATGTCGTCGAACTCTTCGCGGTTGTAGGCGATCCCGCCGCCCGTGCCACCGAGCGTGAACGCTGGACGAATGATCGCGGGAAGGCCTATTTCAAGCAGGAATTCGCGTGCGTCCTCGAGATTGGTGACGGTCTTGGCGTTGGGTTGACGAAGGCCAAGTCCTTGCACGATGGTGCGGAAAACTTCGCGATCCTCCGCGCGATGAATTACGCGGCGATCGGCGCCGATCATCTCGACGCCATGCTTCTGCAGAATGCCGTTGTCGAAAAGCGCACACGCACAATTGAGCGCGGTTTGGCCACCAAGCGTGGGCAGCAACGCGTCGATCTTGTTGCCAAGAGCCGCTTCCTTCTCGATGATCTTCTCGACCGCTTCAGGCGTAATCGGCTCGATGTAGGTGCGATCACTGTACGCAGGATCTGTCATGATCGTCGCGGGATTTGAATTCACCAGCACAATGCGGTATCCCTCTTCGCGCAGACTCTTGCACGCTTGCGTGCCCGAGTAGTCGAACTCGCAGCCTTGGCCAATGACAATGGGGCCAGAGCCGATGATGAGGATTGTGTGGATGTCGTCTCGGCGAGG
>QWPU01000191.1:2986-6449 GCA_003671065.1 Planctomycetota bacterium
TCGAAGGGCATTCACGCTCATTCGAATCAGCCTGGACGGCCTCATGCGCTCAGCGCAAAATCCGAACGAGTATACACGAACATCCTCAGGACCATGCATCGTTTGATTGCTGAAATCGCGGTCAAAACAGCGCGCCTCACGACGGCGCACAGTTGACAGACAGCAACGGGGCGGCGATTGTGCGTTCTCCTTGGTCACCCGATGAAATCCCTGAGCGACGACGCCACAACCTTCCTTTCCGCCATCGCGAGCGACCTCGGCCCCGCGCTGACTGCGGCGGTGCTGCTTGGCATGCTCATCGGCGTCCCCTTAGTGATCTTCCTCGCCCTTCGAACGCTCGGTCGTTGGAGTTACACCGGCGAAGCTGTTCTCGGTCTGCTGCGCCTAGTGGGCATCCCCTACTGCCGTGGCTTTCACGGCCTCAAAGTCGAAGGCGCGCACTTCATTCCTCGCACAGTCACGCCGCGCGGACTCATCCTCGTGAGCACGCACGGCGGCGGGCTCGATCCCATCATCATGCAATGTTGCATGCATCATCCAATCCGTTGGCTGATGAGCGCCGAGATGATGATGCCCTCGCTCATGTGGGTGTGGAAGCGGCAACGCGTCATCCCTGTCTGCTTCGACAAACGCGATGCGATCGCCCTGAAGACCGCGATCACGCATGTGAACGAAGGCGGCACGCTTGGCATCTTTCCTGAAGGCGCGATCGAGCGTCCGTCCCGCCAATTACGGCCATTTTCAGGCGGATTGCGTTTGATTCTCTCGCGCACCAAGGCTCCCGTGCTTGTCGGGGTCATTGATCCAGGTCGCCCGACCGACAGCCCGTTTGCCGATCTATTCAAGCCCATGCATCCGAAGATTCGCTTTCTCGCGCTCATCGAGCCAGGACCCGAGGGCCACGGCAGTGACGCTGCGGAGAAGATCTTCGACTTAGTCCATCGTCAGACGAATTGGCCGATCAACGACGCGCCGTTGGAATCGCCTAATCCTGAAGTCGTGGCAACAAATCTGCGCATCTATCTCGGTCACGAGTGAACGCCCCGCCGCTTCATTACGATGCGCCCACATGATTTCGCGCATTGATGGAGTTCTTGAAGATGTCGTCGACGGTGTAGCGGAGATTCGCCTCCAAGGAGGACTCGTCTACAGCGTGCTGCTTCCTGCGTGCGACTCGGGCGCAATGATGATGAATGTCGGCCGCGAAGTTGGGTTCTTCACGCTGCATTACTTTGAAAGTCAAGGACAAGGCTCGCACTTCGTCCCGCGACTCATTGGATTTTCTTCGCGTGAACAGCGTGCGTTCTTTGAACTACTCACGACGGTGAAGGGCATCGGAAATCGCAAAGCGTTGCGCGCGATGCAAGTGTCGCACGGACGCATGGCTGAGGCGATTGCTGCTGGTGACGCGCGTTTTCTTTCCACGCTCCCTGAGATTGGCAAGCGCACGGCGGAGAGCACGATTGTCGAACTCAAGGGAAAACTCGATGCGTTCTTGAAGGATCCGACTGCTGTGAAGCGACAAGCGAGCAGTGCTGCTGCCGCTGCATCGATCGCAATGACCGCGCCTGTTGGACCTGCTGGTGACGCGGAAGATGTGTTGGTGACGCTCGGTGAACTCCGCGCGCACGCTCGCGCAAAGATCGAACGCGTGCTTGCGGCGAGTGACGGAGCTGCGCTTGGCGCAGATGAAATCGTGACGCGCGCGCTGCGCAGTCGCGGCGTGAACTGAGTGATTCGATCCATACCTTCGCCCATGAGTGACCCGCACCCACATCGTTACGCCAGCATCATCGCGGGCGGCAGCGGCACGCGTCTCTGGCCGCTCTCTCGAAATGCACGACCCAAGCAATTGCTTCCGCTTGCAGGCGGGAAATCGTTGCTTGAGCATGCGTGGATGCGCGTTGACGGAGTCGTTGATGCGTCGCAACGAATCGTCTGCGCGGCTGAGCACTTCCGCGGTGCAATTCGCGGAACGCTTGATGGTCTTACTGAAGACAACTATCTCGGCGAACCCGTTGGTCGCGACACGCTCAACGCCGTCGGGCTCATCGCGATGGTGCTTGCGCAACGCGATCCGCGCGCGGTGTTTTGCGTGTTGACAGCTGATCACATCATCGAACCCGTTGACGCGTTTCGCGCGTGCATGCTTGATGGATTTCGCGCGGTTGAAGCGGATGATTCGCGCATGATCACTTTCGGCATCACGCCGAGTTACGCAGCGACTGGTTACGGCTACATCGAACGCGGCGCAGCGATCGAAGGTCTTGATCGTGTGTTTGCAGTGGCGCGATTCGTTGAGAAGCCCGCGCACGCGCAAGCCGTCGAGTATCTCGCCGCTGCAACCTTCGCGTGGAATTCGGGCATGTTCATCTTCTCCGCGCGCAGGCTGAGCGATGCGTTGCAGCGTTTCGCTCCCGCCAACGCCGCGGGACTCGCTGAAATCGCCGCGGCCTACGACACGCCGCAACGCAACGCAGTGCTTGCGCGCGTCTATCCATCGCTACCGAAGCTCTCGATCGATCGCGGCCTGATGGAACGCGCGACAACCGATCCCGCGCTGCGCGTCTGCATGATTCCGATGGATCTCTCGTGGCTCGATGTTGGAAACTGGACGAGTTACGCCGAAACCGTTGCTGCCGATGACGACACAGGCAATCGCTCGAACGCGCATTGGTGTGATGTGAACTCACGCAATATTGCGGTGATTTCAGATGATCCGTCGCATCTCATTGCCACCATAGGTTGCGAGAATCTCGTCATCGTGCACACGAAAGACGCGACGCTAGTGTGTCCGCGCTCTGAAGTTGAGCGCGTGAAAGAGTTACATGACCGCGTGCCGGAGGCGTGGCGCTAGACCGCCATTCACCGCATGCGTTATCTCACGATCGATCTTGGTGACAAGCGCACAGGCTTCGCTGCGGGCGATGATGTGCTCTATCTCGTGCAACCGCTCGCAGTGGTGCAAGCGCCTTCGCGCAAAGCTCAACTCGACGCTGCGGAGCGCATGATCGATGAGTATGGCCCCGATGTTGTCGTCATCGGCATGCCCTACAACATGGATGGCAGCGAAGGTCCGCGCGCGTTACTCACGCGTGCCTTCAGCGAAGAACTTCGCGCGCGCCTCGGTCCACGCTCGCGTGTGAAGCTTGAGTTTCAAGATGAACGACTGTCGAGTTTCGCCGCTGAAGAGAAGCTCAACAACACTGGTCGCACACACGGCGAGAAGAAGGCGTTGCGTGATGCGCTCGCTGCTTGCGCGATCCTCGAAGATTTTCTGCGCGCGCGCCGCGAGCCGAAGCCGTGAGTCGCGTGCTGCATCTGACCGATGAACAACGCGCGATTGTCGAAGCGCCAAGTGACGCGCATCTCACCGTGCTTGCGGTCGCAGGGAGCGGCAAGACAACCACGATGGTGCATCGTCTCGGCGAACTCACACTGCGCGGCGTGAAGCCCAGTCACA
>QWPU01000192.1 GCA_003671065.1 Planctomycetota bacterium
TGAGTTGCAGTTTCAGACAGAGATGGTTGACAGATGGTGGGGGGCGGCGGGGTATATTTCCCTTCGATGCGCACGAAACTGTTTGTGCGCACCCCGCGACAGTCGCGGTACAGACGCAATTGCTTTGAGGAGAAGACACATGACACGGCTCAGTCATAGAAATCAGAATCGTTCGGTTTGGTTGGGGATTCCAACTACCAACGGTGCGCGGGCCCTTTGCTCTGCGGTCGTTGTAGTGGGCAGTGTGGCTCTCGCGGCACGCTCCGCATCGGGACAAGTCACAACCGGGTGCTGGGAAAGTGTGCCGACGACAGCATGCGCGCTTTGCAGCCAGCCGCTCTGCATCCCCTGCGGCTTCAAGCGCTGTTGCCATCGTCTCATGGTCAATGAGTCTGGCGAGTTGGTCACAGACATTCGGCCAACGACTGGTCCAGGGTTCGATGATTGGGCGAGTCCTGTCGTCTACGCCCTCTGCGATCTGCGACTGAGAGTCTGCGTCGGGACGGCATGCATCGACACAGGAGTGGTGTACGCCGTGTATTGCGGCTCTCGCGCAGCGGTGGGGGACGCGTGCCCATGAGTGCAATCCTTTGGAGTGCGAGGATCGCTGGGGCGCTCGGCGCGAGTTTCGCATCGGTCGTGGTCGCAGCAACGGCGGTTGGGAGTTCTCAAGACCAAGCCCGAGCAGTGGCTGATGCGATTCGACTCCTTGGAACCTGCGATCCCGTTGAGCGCTTCAACATGGATCCTGCAGCGCACCCGTCCGGCGCACCGATCGCCTTCGCGAATCTCCTTCAATTTCGCGACGCGCTTGATTGCAGAGAGCTGGTGACGGCCGTCTTGGCGTTGCCGATCTCGAAGGAGCTTCGTCAGTCGCTGCTGGAGTGCGCGGCGAAGGAGTTTCCATCATTCGTCGAGCGGCATGACGAGATTCGAAAGTCGCACCAGGCTGCCTATCTTGAGGCGTGTTCCTCGCTCGCCGATCGCATGGCTGAAGTAGGCACTGGGCGCGAGCGTGAAGCAGGGCTGCGCCAAGTCGAGCGTCTGCGCAGCGCGCTCGCGCGGGAACTTGAGCGAACGGAGCAGGACTTTCTTGACACGATCGTCGATTGCATCGGAGACGGTGTTGCGATCGGCGCACCTGCTTCACGAGCGGAGCAGGCCGCCATGCTCGAAGGCCTCTCACTTCGTGCTCAGCGTCGGTGGCATCGCGAAGGTGTTCCATCGGTGCGATGGGCGGACTTCGATCTTCGTCGTGAGCTCGAGACGGTTGAGCTCGTGCAGCAGGAACGAGCGGCCATCGAACTACGACTTCTCGAGCTTGAGCGATTCGTTGGCTCACGGCAGCAGGATCGCTGCCGACTCTATTGGAGTTCGCTGCCTCGGCTCAACCGAGGCCTCGCGCAGGCAGAAAATGGAGAGCGCGGCGTAGAGAATGCAGAAGCCACTGCGCAACGAGGCTTCCGCGCGCAAGTGGAAGTCGCGAAGCAGATGCGGACACAATCGCAAGAATGTCTTGAGGCAATCATGACCTCCTGCACTCCCGAGCATGCAGACGCGATCCGTTCACGCATCCAACAGGTGGTCTACCCCGAGCTGTATCCCGATGCTGACGCAGGTCGCGCTCAAGACGCGTTTTCTCAGCGGCTCTCTGCCCTTGACCCCGCGAGCGAAGAGAGCCGTGTGCTGCGTGAAGATTGGCTCGCGTGGAAGTCCGCCTACGACGCACTGTGCCGCACGATCGAGCGCGACTTCCTCGCGTGGACCGACCTCGAGGCCTCACTCGCACCAGAGCACGACCCACAGACGCGCATCGAATTCGTCGATCAACTCAAGCGAAAGCGCGCAGTGATTACGCGCAGCGCCATGGAGTAACTGCAGCGCACAACCGCGCAACTCCCCCCCCCGCGCCAAAAATCGGTCGCCCCGCCACCCACCATCCACGCAGTTCCCACCGCAGGCAAGCGACCAAAATCGCCTCCCGCACCAAAGCGTTCAAAGAATTTGAAGCCGCGTTTAGCGGCTTCGAAGACAGTTGAACGCGCTCACATAATGGAGCCGGGGGGATTCGCACCCCCGTGCCGAAACGTCTCACTCATCGCGTCAACAAGCGTTTCCGTCATCTCAATCTCGTTCGAGGCATCCGCTGACGGCGGGCGCCAACCTCAAACCAGCCTGACTGTTTTCTCGTCCCGCGGCGGTAAGGCATCGCTTTGGAACCAGCCCAGTGTTTTTCGCGGGCGGACCTTACTGGGCGTGGGGTCCGCGCGCGTCGCGGCAATTAAGCGGCGAGAGCGTACTGCGTGTTGGCAGTTGTTGTTGTGCATCCTTTTTACGTGGCCTGGATGCTCCACGGCTCGCAACGATGAATCAGGTGCGTCCGGTCGAAGCTAGTCGGCCCCGAAAGAAACACTGAGAAACACCTGTCATGTGTGAAAATCTGCGTGAACGGCGGATGTCAAAGAATTCCCGAGATACGGGAGCACCGAGTATACGGGACGAATCAGCGCGGTCGAACGAAATGTCGAAACTCCCACAACTTCATTTGGCAGCGACGAAACGATCCGAACGCAGTTTGTTCGCCGCGTTGTAGGCCGCAACCTTGTAGCACTCGGCGAGCGTCGGATAGTTGAAGACGGTGTCGAGGAAGTAGTCAAGTCCGCCACCGAGCGCCAGCACGGCTTGACCGATGTGAATGAGTTCGGTGGCCTGCGTGCCAATGCAATGCACACCAAGCAGCGCGCGAGTGTCGCGATGAAACAGCATCTTGAAGAGGCCAGTGTCGTCGCCGAGAATCTGTCCGCGCGCAATCTCTGAGTAACGCGCGATGCCGACTTCGTAGGGAATCTTCTTGGTCGTGAGCTCTCGTTCCGTCGCGCCCACCATCGAGATTTCTGGAATCGCGTAGATGCCATACGGAAATCCCGCGCCCGCTGGTTTCGCGTCGACGCCAAACATGTTGCACACCGCAAGGCGCCCTTGCTCCGAACTCGTCGACGCAAGTGCAGGAAATCCGATGACATCGCCTGCTGCGTAGATGTTTGGAATTTCAGTTTGATAGTGCTCATTCACCTTGAGCCTGCCGCGATCATCAGCGGCAATACCGACCTTGTCGAGCGCGAGCTCCGCCGTGGCGCCAATGCGACCGATGGAGAAGATCACCGCGTCGACCATGATCTGCTTGCCGCTCTCCAACTCAATCGAGGCGCGCTTCGGATTTGATTCGCCTGTGATCTTCTTGACTGCTTCGCCGAGACGAAACGACACGCGCTTCATTCGCATCTGGTGAATCAGTTCATCCACGATCTCGTTGTCGCAAAAATCGAGCGGTCGTTCGTGGCGATCGATGAGCGTGACATCGACGCCGAGTTCGGCAAACATTGACGCGTATTCGATACCGATCACACCAGCGCCGATGACGGCGAGGGAACGCGGCAGCGTCTTGAGTGTCACGATGTCATCGCTGCTGAGGATCGTCTCGTGATCGGCTTCAATCGGCGGCGGCGCAGTGATGCTGCCTGCCGCGATGAGGATGAACTCCGCAGTGAGTTGGGAATCGTGCGGACTGCCCTCGACATGAATCGTGTGCGCATCGATAAAACTCGCGGATCCGCTGAGCAAATCCACATGGTTGCGCCCAAGTTGACGGCTGATCACATCGAGTTCGCGTTCGATCACAGTGTTCACGCGATGCAGCAAGTCTTCCATCGTCGGTCGGGGACGATCAGTAGGTCCACCATTCGCAAATGTCGGAACATGCGTGAGCGACAAGACCGCTTCGCGAAATGTCTTGCTCGGCACCGTGCCCGTGTGCAGACACACGCCACCCACCATCTTTTTGCGCTCAACGATTGCCACGCGTTTGCCGAGTTTTGCAGCCTGTACAGCCGCACGCTGACCCGCGGGTCCGCTGCCAAGAACGATCAAGTCATAGTCATACGCCATAGCTCGTAGTGTAGTGTTCAAGCGCGGTCGCACTCGTCGATACACTCGGTTGCTGCGCTGTTGTGCATCGAAAATTTTCGAACGATTTGTGATGGAACTCGATCCCGAACTCATGTCAAACGCGACGCGGTACGCACTGCTTATCGGTGCAATTGTTCCGCGTCCGATTGCGGTGGTGGGAACGCTCAACGCAGCGGGACAGTTGAATCTCGCGCCGTTTTCCTTCTTTAACGCAGCGTCGAGCGATCCGATGGTGCTGCTGTTTTGTCCAGCGAATCGCGCGGATGGTGGCGAGAAAGATTCGCTTGCGAACGCGAAGCCGTTCAGTGAGGGCGGCAGCGGATGCTTCTCGATCAGCGTGGCGACCGAGCGAACGATTCGTCGAGTCGTTGTGTGCGCAGAACACCTTCCTTTTGGCGAAAGCGAATTCGAACTTGCGCATCTCTCCGCAGCCGAGTGCACTCGCATTCGAGCGCCGTATGTCGCTGAAAGCCCGATTCATTTCGAGTGCGAAACACTGTCTGTCACACGCTTTGCTGCGGGCAAGCCTCACGCAGGGAATGTTGTCATGGGACGCGTCGTTCGCATTCGTGTTGATGACGAACTCGCATCAGCGCGCATGGACATTGATCCCGCGAAACTGGCGGCGGTTGGTCGTCTTGGCGGACGCAATTACTTGTTCACGCGTGAGCGCTTCGAACTACCAATGGGACGCGCAGCGTTGAATGCTGATGATCGCCCCAGTAATCAAATCGTGTAACGCATCACCCACGCGTGCGCGCAAACTCAACCATGCACGCGCGCAAACTCACCCATGAACTGCGCGAGAATCGTGCAGCCGTTCGCAGGAAACGCGTTGTACATCGACGCACGCATACCGCCCGCTTCACGATGACCCACCAAACCAAACAGCTCGTGCTTCTCAGCTTCGGCGACAAACTTCGCGTCAAGCGCCGCGTTCGGTGATCGAAAGCAAATGTTCATGTGCGAGCGACACCATTTGTCAGCGCCCCATGAATAGAAGCCGCGCGAAGCGTCCACTGCGTCCCACAACATGTTGGCTTTCTCTGCGTTGGCCTTTGCGAGCACGGTCGGTCCGCCAACTTTGATAGTCCACTCAGCCATGAGTCCCATCAAGCGAATCGCAAAGGTTGGTGGCGTGTTCAAGATTGAGCGCGCGTTGGCGTGATCTTCAAAGCGCAGGATTGTCGGCAGTTTTGTAGTGGCCGAGGCGAGGAAGTCCTTCTTCGCAATCACAAGACTCGCGCCCGCAGCGCCGAGATTTTTTTGCCCTGCTGCAAGAATCATCGCGTGCTTCTCAACGCTCCATGGTCGCGAGAAGATGTCGCTGGTCGCGTCGCCGATGAGCGGAGTAGTCGTCTCAGGCGGTTCCCAGAAAGTAGTTCCTTCGACAGTGTTGTTCTGGCAGTAGAAGAGATACTTCGCTGCAGCAACTTGCTCAAACTCGCCAGCCTTCGGCACGCGCGCATAGCCAACCTTTTTGCCTTCAAACACGATGCGTGTGTTGCGGCATCGCGCTGCTTCACTCGCGGCTTTCGCAGACCAAATCGAAGTGTCGATGTATGACGCGGTGCCATCTTCAGGCACAAAGTTGAGCGGCAGCAGTCCGAACTGCATCGTCGCACCACCAGGCATAAAGAACACCGCGTAACTATCAGGCGCACCAGCAGCGCTTCGACACGCAGCTTCCGCTTCATTGTTGAGCGCGTCATAAATCGCGCCGCGATGCGAAAGTTCAAGCAGTCCGATCCCGCAACCGCGGCAGTCGATCAGTTCCTCGCGCAACTGCTCAAGCACGCTCTCAGGCATGCAGGCGGGGCCCGCAGAAAAGTTGTACACGCGGCCTGGTCGCGGCGAATGCGGGAGAAGAATGCGAGTGGCGTTGACGGCGGCTGGGGTCATAGTGGTCACGGGAGTCTCGATTTCGCGACGATAGTAGCAGCGGCGGGGCAACGCTCGCAGGAAGTTCTTGCCAGAAAGCGTGCGCGAATCGTGCTTGTTTTCAGCAGGTTTGGCTCGGTGCACCGTTTCTCAAGCGCAATTGCCGTGCAAGTCGAAAGCGAGAGCAGTCCCTCTGTTTCGCCCAACACCTATGACCGCACTCTTCACGCCCGATCCCACCATCGAACGAATTTTCGCGGAGGCTCACTGGCCTGCACGCTCGAATCTGCGCAGCGCGTTCAAACTTGACCGTCGCGCGTCAGAACGCTGGAGCGTTGAAGGAACTGCATCAGTACTCACGCTCGGACACGACCTCGGAGTTGTTATAGAACTCCATAACCTCGATGGTGCCGCTTGGTGGCTCGCGGGCTTCAGTAGCGCGCCGCTCGCAGTCGGTTCTCGCGTGAGTGTGGGATTCAGCGATCCGTCCGCACGACCAGCAACCGCCACAGTTGCACGCTGCGAAGGTTTCGGCGAAGCACAGTTCCGACTCGCGCTTCAA
>QWPU01000193.1 GCA_003671065.1 Planctomycetota bacterium
GGACTATTTCACGCGCTGTCGAGCGAGCGGCATGCGATTGCGGCGCTGGTTGATGAACGGGTTGCTGCTCCATGCGCGCGGCGTGGCGCGTGATCGTGCGCGCGCGATGTCTCGCGAAGGTGCGCCGCTGAGTGAGAACGACGAGCCGCTCTCCGCGAGTTCAGATGCCTCGGAATCTTTCGATCGCGCGTGGGCACTTGCGTTGCTTTCCGAAGCGTGCATGTCTGTAGAGGCCGCGCTCCTCGCAGAAGGCCGCGATCCCGCATGGACAGTGTTTCGTCGTCACGCGATTGATGGACGAAGTTACGAAGCGCTCGAATCAGAACTCGGCCTCCGACGCCAACAAATGGCCGACCTCGTGCGCAGCGTGACGAAACGTCTCCGCACCCGCATGGCTGAACTCCTCGACGTCGAAGGCGGCGACCTCGCCGAAGAACTCCGCGACGTCATCCGCCTCGTGCGCTGAGCGCGGAGACAGTCGCGAGCGCCAAATTGCTGCACGAAGATGCGCCTGGGTATCATCGAGGGATGGCTTCGGCGGATCCACCTTTGAATCACTTTCCAACCACGGATCGCACGTGGTTGATGACGCAGATTGATAAGGGGATCGACGCAGAAAGTGCTGGCGACTCTACCTCGCACAAAGCTGCGATTCGCGCGATTGGCGGACGCGTGATGGAGAGCTACCGAGCGCCACTGATCGCGTTTGTGCAACGGTCACGTTGGCGCACCTTGGGAGATGCGGCGGATCTCGTTGCTACATTTTTCTCGCGACGATTGGAATCATTGGAATACTTGAAGCGATGGCGCAGCGAGAGTGTGCCGCTCCGTAAGTGGTTGATGAATGGCATGATTCTCGAACTGCGTTTGATCGCGCGTGATGCGCGACGCCAAAGCGCGCGCGATTCTGGCAGTAGCTCATTCAAGGGTGGCGCGAGCGAAAGTAACGAGAGCGCTGACAAGTCCGCCGAACGCGCGTTCGATCGCGTGTGGGCGCGCGGACTCATTCAGATTGCGGCTCAGCGAGCATCGGAAGAACTCTCCGCGGAGGGCAAAGAGAAGTCATGGCAACTGTTCGAGCGGCACATCTTGGATGGCGTTGAGTATGCGAAGGTGGCAGCAGAGTTGTGTGTTCCCCTCGCGGACGCACGTGCGATGAGTCGCATGGCGGCGTACAGATTGAACCGAGCTCTCCGCGCGCTTCTCGCACAGGAAGGCACGCCGGAAGCGGAACTGGACCGAGCGGTTGAGGATGTCAACGACGCTGCGCAGGGTGATTGAAGAATGACGCACGATTGCGCGCATCCGGCGCGTGAAATGGATCCGTATGTCTCGACGCTGGGTCATTGATGATGAAGTCGCTGCAAGGCTCAGTCGCTCGACGGAAAAAAGCAACGCGTCTTCCTTTCGCCGCATGCTGTGGCCGACGAGTGCATTTGTGATTGTCGCAATCGTCGTGTTGCTTTGGAATCGAAACGCATCAGACTCAACGGCCCTTGATTCAAAACAGCCAACGCTCGAATCGCGCGCAACTGCTCCACCGCCGCCGCGAGGCGCACGACCTCCCGTGGCCGAACTGCCGCCCGCACGAACCGGCATCGTCGTGTGCTGGGGTGACAACGTCAGCGCAGCGTGCACGCCCCCGCCGGATCTCGGGCTCGTGCGAAGCGTTTCGGCGGGCGGATCACACTCCGCTGCGATCAGGGCGGATGGCCGAGTCGTGTGTTGGGGCGCAGGTCAAACGAACACGCAGCTGGGTTCAGATTGGGGACAGTCCATCGTGCCAGCAGATCTGCTTGGCGCGCGAGCAATTGCATCGGGCGGCTACCACAACCTTGTAATCGCGCTCGATGGAAGCGTCGCCTGCTGGGGTCGCGACAAAGAGGGACAGTGCAAAGTGCCTGACACTTTGGGAAGCGCCACATCAATCGCTGCGGGTTGGTTTCATAGCATCGCGGTGACGACCCGCGGGGAGATTGTCGCGTGGGGTTCGACAAGCGGCAGGTACAACTTCGGGCAGTCGACCATCCCTGATGGGCTTCCACCAACATCGATGGTCGCCGGCGGCTATTACCACACGATCGCCGTCTCGCTCGATGGCGCCGTCTCGTGTTGGGGCAACAATTGGTTTGGCCAGTGCATCGTTCCAGAAAACCTGGGTGCCGTGACCGCGGTCGCGGGCGGCTACTACCACTCCGTCGCGCTAAAGAGAGACGGAAGCGTCGCGTGTTGGGGAGCAGGAACAACTTCGCTCGGCACCGATCCGAACTTCGGGCAATCGATCGTGCCGAGCGCGCTGGGGCCCGTCTGCGCAATCACGGCAGGCGGATGGATCACTGCTGCCGCGCAATCTTCAGGCGCGGTCACGCTCTGGGGTCAAGATTGCACGAAGTGGAATCGCGAGCCGAGCGGCGATGCAATCACGTGGATGCTCTCAGCCGGCGAATTCCATGTTATTGGACTTCAAACTGAACTCGTTCGAGGAAGCTCTTCAAAGCTCCATTAATTTTGAACCTCGGAGTCGGCGCAAGGCGCGAGTTGTGGCTTTCTTCCTTTGAGGCGTAGTTCGTACGGCGAGCTACTCAATGGATGGCCCCCAAATTTTCAGAGAGAGAAATATGTTCACGATCCCATTCGGTCGGCGCGCCTTTGCTCCGCTTTTTGTCGTTACGTCAACCACATTCGCACTCGGACTCCTTACAGCCAGTGCGGCGGCGCAGTCGGGAAGCGGCACGTTCGTGGGATGGGGAGCGAATTTGAGTGGACAACGTACGCCACCTGCAGGGCTTGGGCCGATCATAAAAATTTCCGCCAATGGCTGGCACACGATGGCTGTCAAGGCCGACAACACCGTCGCGTGTTGGGGCGCGGGAACCACGAACACCGGTTCGAACTCGAATTGGGGTCAGTCGATTGTGCCAGCAGGCCTTGGTGCGGTGACAGCGATCGCTTCCGGCGGTTACCACAACGTCGCGGTCCAAACATCCGGCAATGTGGTGTGTTGGGGACGAAACACGTACGGGCAGACGACAGTGCCGAGTGGTCTCGGATCAGTGAGCGCAGTGAGTGCAGGATGGTTTCATACCGTCGCACTCCGAAGCACTGGCACCGTCGCCTGCTGGGGTTCGACGAGCGGCACCTACAACTATGGTCAGTCGACCGTGCCCGCGAGTTTGGGAGTCGCGACGCATATCGCCGCCGGTGACTATCACACGATTGCGATTAAGTCCAAAGGTTCGGTCATGTGTTGGGGCAACAACTTTCATGGCCAGATCAATGTTCCAGCGGGGCTTGGCACTGCGTCACGGATTGCGGGTGGCTACTACCACACCGCAGCACTGAAGAGCAATGGCACAGTGGTGTGTTGGGGCGCAGGAACGACGAATACTGGAGCGGAGCCGCATCTCGGTCAATCTATCGTTCCAGCAGGACTCGGCGTTGTGACAGAAATCGCGGCAAGCGGTTGGCACACAGTTGCACTGAAGCAGAATGGCACGGTTGTCTGTTGGGGCGACAACCGATTCGGCCAGTGCGCAGTGCCAAGTGGGATCGAAATGATCCAAGGAATGGCGGCCGGTGAAGAGCACACGGTAGTGATCAGCCATTCAACACAGCTACTCGTTCCGTCGCAGTACGCGACAATTCAAGCTGCGGTGAACGCGTCCGTTAGTGGCGATACGGTCGTGATCGCCGCCGGCGCGCACCTTGGTCCGATCGACCTCGGTTCGCGAAACATTCGCTTAGTAGGATCTGGATCGGCCAACTGCTTCGTTCAAAACGAGGCGACAGCGCAAGGCTCAGTCATTCGAATGCAGGATGGCCCTGCAACGGCGTTGATTCAAGGCATCACTGTGCGCAATGGATCAACGGGATCGCCTCTTCCGAGTGAGCCGGATTCGCTTTGTGGTGGCGGCATGCTCGTCGTTTCGTCGGCACTTACGATTCGTGATTGTGTATTCCACAACAACTCATCGACCTTTGGCGGCGGCGTCTACTTCTACCGTTCATCGGCGCTCGTTGAGAATTGCAAGTTCACGAGCAATAGCGCGTCGAGCCGCGCAGGTGGCGCTGATGTCTACGAATGCACCGCGTCATTTACCAACTGCGAATTCACCTCCAATGCATCGATCATCGGTGGCGGCGCACAGGTTGTTCGCGGGCAGCCGACCTTCACATCGGTCACATTCCTGAGCAACATTGCCTGGGCTATTGGTGGCGGGATTGCAGTTTCGGACCCAATCGCGGGCTCGCTGCTCACTCTCGATTCATGCACGATTCGGCTCAACACAGCAGAGACCCTCGGCGGCGGGTTGTCGATTAGCGTTAACGCGCAGGCGAGCCAAACGCAATTGATTGCGACAACGGTCTGCGACAACACGGACAACAATATCGTCGGACCCTACACCGCTGACCTTGCAAGCGACGTTTGTGACTGTCGCCCAGATCTCTATCCTGACGGTGTTGTGAACGGTGCCGATCTCGCGATCCTATTGAGCGAGTGGGGCGCGGGCGCAGGCAGCATTGCAGACCTAGATTTCAGCGGCTCCGTTGATGCGGCAGACTTGGCAATTCTCCTAGGCGGATGGGGAAGTTGCGCTGGCGAGCTCGCTCTTCCATGGGCGACAACACTTGAGTTTGCACCGAATCCAGCAGTCGTGACGGATGCTGCTCTGCTGGCGAAAATCATCGCCACGGGTTTGCCTTGGCGAGTCCGGGACAATGCGAGCAATATCGAGATGCTGCTGGTGCCACCGGGGACGTTCACCATGGGATGCAGCGCATCTCTGCAGTATGGGTGCGGCACCGCTGAATACCCGACGCACCAAGTGACCCTTACCAACGCGTATTACATGGGTAGATATGAAGTGACACAGGCGCAGTGGACAGCCGAGATGGGGAGCAATCCAAGTTTCTTTGTCGGGTACGCCGACAGCCCGAGCCGTCCCGTCGAGAGGGTCTCTTGGAGCATGGCACAGCCATTCTGCGCGCAGAACGGTTTACGATTGCCGACCGAAGCAGAGTGGGAGTACGCGTACCGAGCGGGCACTACCACCGCGTTTCACAACGGGTCCAACGACGACAGCACGCTTGGAACGATTTCGTGGTACGCGAGCAACTCGGGTAATCAGACTCACGCGGTCGGCGGTAAGTTGGCAAACGCACTTGGCCTTCACGACATGGCTGGGAACATTGGTGAGTGGGTCCAAGATTGGTATAGCGACACTTACTACGCCTCAAGCCCCGCCACAAACCCGACAGGACCCACGACAGGCTCGGTCATACCGAACCGCGGCGGCTGGTTCTCCTACTCCTCCGCGAACGGCCGTGCTTCGCAGCGCCATTGGGGCAGTTCAGGCGGTATTTGGTCCGCAAACGGAATCCGCGTCGCGCGCAATCCTTGACGCAACCCAATCACCGGCGTCCCAATCGTTGCTACTCCCTTCTTCTTAACTTCGCACGATCGAGTAAGACGAGAAATTTGACTTTGAAGTTCATCTCCATCATTTGCATCATCGTCTCGGCCAGCGTGTTTACGTTTAGTCCATTGGCACAGCACGCGCACGCGCAAGCAGGCTGCGCGGGTGACACGAACGGCGATGGCATCGTCAATGGTGTCGACCTCGCACAAGTGCTCGCAGATTGGGGCGCGTGCGATGGCCCGACGATTTCAACAATCACTCCCGCAGTCGGACCAACTTCGGGTGGCACAGCAATCACGATTTCAGGAACTTCGTTCTTCGGAAGTGCCAGCGTGAGAGTCGGAAAGTTGGCGGCGACGAGTGTTCTCGTGACGTCGTCGACTTCGCTGACTGCAGTCACGCCTGCGGGGACTGGCGTGGCGGATGTAACGGTGACTACGGACTATGGCGCCTTCACACTCGCGAATGCATTCGCCTACCAGATCGCGCTTCCATGGGCGACAACACTTGAATTTGCACCGAATCCAGCAGTCGTGACGGATGTCGCTTTCCTTGCGCGAATGATTGCGACTGGATTGCCTTGGCGTGTGCGCGACAATGCGAGCAACATCGAGATGCTGTTAGTCCCGCCGGGCGTCTTCACGATGGGCGCGAGCCCTGGCGACGTCGAGGCACAGAGCGACGAGTCCCCTGTGCATCAGGTGACTCTGACGGGATCGTTCTACATGGGCAAAACCGAAGTCACCCAAGGACAATGGATTGCAGAGATGGTGAGCAACCCGAGTACGTTTATTGGAGATCTCAACCGTCCTGTCGAGCGAGTGACGTGGAACATGATCCAGCCATTCTGCGCGCAGAATGGATTGCGCCTGCCCACCGAAGCAGAGTGGGAGTACGCGTGTCGTGGCGGCACCCTGTCGAGCCGGTATGGACCAATCGACGACAT
>QWPU01000194.1 GCA_003671065.1 Planctomycetota bacterium
CGATCCCGGGACCGCCTCGCAAGTCCCCGCCTGCATCGGTCTCACGCGCGATCGAACTGCCGACGACATTCACAACACCAAGCGCAAGCGCGCCGCGCTGTTTCGCTTCTTGCAATGCGGCAAGCGTGTCGGCGGTTTCGCCTGACTGACTCACTGCGATGACAACGGTGCCGTCTTCAACGATTGGATTGCGATAGCGAAACTCGCTCGCAAAGTCGCTCTCCGCGTGAACCTTCGCGAGCTCTTCGAACATGTACTTGCCGATCATGCACGCATGCAGCGCGGTGCCTTGACCGATGAAGACCACGCGCTTGGCGTTGGCCAATCGACGCGCGTGTTCACCCACGCCGCCAAGACGAATCTCGCCGCGCTTCACATCGACGCGGCCTTGCAATGATGTCCGCAGCGCACGTGGTTGCTCAAAGATCTCCTTGAGCATGAAGTGCTCGTAGTGACCGAGCTCGATCTGCTCGAGATCGAACTCTAACTCGCGGATTTCCGCGGTAATCTCGATGTTGTCGACGGTCGTGGTACGGAAACCTTCGCGGGTGATTCGCGCAACTGTGTAGTCGGCGAGCGCAATTGCTTGCGTGGTATGCGACACGATCGCGCTCGCATCCGATGCGACGACATATTCGCCGTTACCCACACCAACCATCAACGGCGAACCCTTGCGAGCCACCACCAACACCTCTGGTTCCTTCGCGCACATGACGGCAATCGCATACGCGCCCGTCACTTCGCGAAGCGCTGATTGCACCGCCTTTTCAAGGTCGCCCGTGTAAAGCTCGCCGATGAGATGCGCGAGCACTTCGGTGTCGGTTTCGCTAGTGAAGGTGTGACCCTTCTCTTGGAGATATCGCTTGAGCGCGGCGTAGTTCTCGATGATGCCGTTGTGAATGATCACGATGCCGTGACCGAGTTCACCGTCGTCACTGTGCGGGTGAGCGTTCAGTTCAGTCACGCCGCCGTGGGTTGCCCAGCGCGTGTGACCGATGCCCATCGTGCCTTTGAAACCGCCGCGATCGGTGATCGACTTCTCAACATTCGCGACGCGCCCGATGGCTCGCGCGAGATGCACGCCGCCATTCATGACGGCAATGCCCGCGGAGTCGTAGCCGCGATACTCCATGCGCTTGAGGCCTTCGAGGAGAATGTCGGTGGCTTGTCTGCGTCCGATGTAAGCGACGATTCCGCACATAGTTGAGAGTTCCTTCTTGCGAGCGTTGAATGGCGCGCGCGAAGATATCGGCTGAATCCCTGCCTGCCAACATCGAAGTTGGCGAGGAGACGACATCCGTAATGCTGACTGATAACGGCCACTCACATCATTCGACAGACGACGCGTCTATCGATCGAGCCGCTTGAGGCGCGCGCTACGCATTCGAACTTCCATGGGTTCTCCCGCATGAATCTGAATGCCGAAATGCGCGCCTTTTGCTTGCTCATTTGAGTCGTCAGTGATCTTCGCTGTCGGCACACCATCAAGGAAATGTTCCACAGTGTTGCCGCGAGCGACGACTCGATATGTATGCCACTGGGAGATATCGGGAGCCGCGGCCGATGCGCCCTCAAGCACAGAAGTTGTGCGCGTTCCGTCGGCAGCAATGACGAGCGCGCTTCCACGCTCGGCAAGAATGCCGCGACCGCCTTCTTCGTAACACATGGCGACATAGTTTGACGCTGGATGCGCATCGATTTGCGGTCCGCGCATGCGGAAACTGTCGAACACGCTACTTCGATATTGCACGCCTGAGTTGTTGCCGTTCACTTTGAGATCGACTTCAAGTTCGAAGTCGCGCACTTCGCCGTCCCACACGAAGAAGGTGTTGTGCGGCGCTGGGTGTTCAGTTGTCGTTCGACCAACGAGTTGACTATTGTCGAGCGACCAGAACTGCGGATCGAATGTGAAGCCGCTGAGTGATGTGCCGTTGAAGAGTTCGAGATAGCCGTCATCATCGCACTTCGCAAACGCGCTATCACCTGCGTTGCCACCCGCGCGAAGGAAGGCGAGCAAGTCGAGGAGTTCGCCTTCACTGAGGCTGTCGATGAGATGCGCAGGCATCGGTGAGAGTGCACTGATGCTGACCGACGCGATGTCGGTCTTCAGAATGCGCTCACGCGAATCGCTGAGCAGACTCGCGCGCAGTTCAATCGCGTCAGGCGCGTCGCCCACAATGCGTCCACTCATGACACGACCATCTTTCAAGCGCACATCGCTGTTGTGATACTGATCACTGATAGTGCGACTTGGTTCAACAAGCGACGCTGCGAGGTCCTCGAGCGAAAAACGCCTTGAAACTGCGGTCAATTCGGGTCCACCGCTGCCACCGACGCCGCCTGCACGATGGCAGACTGCGCATTGCGTGGCTTGATACGCACGAAGACCTTCCGCGTGATCTCGACCAGCAACAAGCTTCGGTGCGAGTGCGACGATCGCTTCAACGGTCCACGCACGACCAGGTCCGCGGGCGATCGGCAGTGTTGAATCAGTGATGCCGCCTGTTGAAATCGTCGCAAGCATCGAGCGCTCGCTCTCAGGCGAACCTGAGAGAAACTCTTCGTTGATGCGCGACAAGAAACCGGAGAACGAATTGCCGCCTGTGCCTTTGTTCAAGGCTGCAATCGCGCGTGCGAAGCGTTGGCGAAGTTCAGCACTCCAACCGTTTTTCGCATTGCGCACGGCGTAGGCGATGCCAATCTTTTCTGTTGCTGGCGCGTTGGCGAGCATGTCGTTGACGGCCTTGCCGTAAGGTCCGCCGCGCGCAAGAAGCGCGGCATCGATCTTCGGCGGTGAACCTGATTCGGGCCGTTCGAGGAGCACGAGCGCAACAGAGACCGCTTCAGGCGCGCCGAGTTTGGCGAGGAGATTGACTCGATGCGTGTCGAGTTCAATGAACGGCGTCACGCTGTTTTTTGCAGGAAAATGAGCCAGAAGCGCATCGCGCACACCCACGCTGCTGATCGTGGCATTCGGCTGCGACACAAAGCGCAAGAACCACAACTCGCACGCGCGCAACCACTCGCGCTCAAGCGCTGTGCCGCGCACGGTTGATTCAAGTGCGGCCAAACGCTCACCGATCAAGTTGCCATCGCGCGCTGCGTTGCCTGCTCGACACAACGCAACGAGCGCGAGGATTGATCGTTGCGCGTCGCTCTCTGCAACGGCGCTCGCGCACCACAGATCTGTCGATTGATGCTCAAGCGCGATGCGCCCAGCACTGCGCACACCAACATCACTCGAACCCAGCGCGTTCCACGCCAAGTTCACTGCGTCGATTGCTTCCTTGCCTTCAAGGCGATGATGCAGCGTTTCAATCATGCGTCGTTCAACAAGTGCGGGCGAAGCGACTTTCGCAGCGCGCTTGATCGCAATAGGATTTTCAGCACGCACGCGATAAATCGCGCTCGGCACATTGCGTCCGCCCACTGCAAAGTACATGGAGCCATCCATCGTGACCGCATCAGTCAACGGCAATGGTCTGCCTGCGACAAATGGCTCGATGCGAAAGTTCGGACTCGATGCGTCAACGCTCTCGTCTGTTGGCCACGCAGCCCACATCGTGCCGAAGGTCCAGTCAAGAAAGAACATGCAATCGTTGTATGGAGGCGGGAACATCAAGCCCGCGCTGCTGAGCACGCCTGTTGGTGATGCAGGTCCAACATCGACCGCAGCAGGAAACGAATCTGGGCTCCAATTGGGCCATTTTCCGCTGCCAGAGCGCCAACCGTAATCAACGCCGCTCGCGAGTTCGCACACGCGCGTCGGGCGATACCACGGCAAACCCATGTCCCATTCCATGTCGCTGTCGAAGGTGAACGCGCGACCGAGTTCGTCAAATGCGAGGTCATACGAGTTACGAAAGCCCACCGTCATGAGTTCCCACTTCGCGCCTTCGCGATCAGTGCGCACAACCCAACCGCCTGGCGCCATCACACCAACAGCATGACCATTGGGATCCCACAAGCGATCGAATGCAATGTCTTCTTGCCAAAGCTTCGGAACCTTTGAATGTTCGAGCGCCGCATCAGGAGGCGCGCAGTGATTACCGCCGACGATCCACAACGAACCATCAGGCGCGAATTCAATTTGATGCGGTCCGTGTTCGCCACCATCGTTAGCGAATGTTGCGAGTAGTTTTTTGTCGTCGTATGTGCCATCGCGATCCTCGTCGCGCAAGCGCCAGAGTCCTTGTTCATCAGGACCGCCGCGACTGACGACTGCAAAGAGATCGTTGTCAACCGCGAGTAAACCGTGCGCTTCACCGATGTCGGGCTTGATGAGTTCGATGGTGGATTCGCTCGCATCGGCGCCATCTTTGCATGGCGTGATTGCAAACGCTTTGCCGCGTTGTGGACTCACAATCAGGCGACCGCGCGCGTCGGGCGTCATCGCAATGATGCTGCCGCGCGCAGGTGGCGCGACATAGACGACTTCGCAGATAAACCCTGGCGGCACGGCAATCGCGCGCTCGATGTCGGCATGCGCAGAATTGTCGAGTTCGCCAAACACTGCACCCCACGGCGCATCTCCGTAACGCGCGATCACGGTTGCAGGGCGCGCTTCACCGCTAGCCACTTCACCGCCGCGCACTTCCCAAGACCCATCGGTGGTCACACGCGCGCGCACGCCGCCAGTCTTCGTGAGATCAAGTTGCGCGCACACCGCGCCAACACCGCCTTCGTTTTGCGCTTCGATGATGAGTTCGTGTTCGCCCTTCGCAAGTGTGCCGATTTCAACGATCGACGGAATCTCCCACGCAGTGTTGACGGCGACTTCGCGACCATCGAGCATCACACGCGCGCGATTGTCTGCGCTGATGACGAGGACAACATCTGTGGCTGGCGCGTCAAGAGTAAACACGCGTGCGAATGTGGACTTCTCCGTGGCGCGCGCCGACGATGAACTCCAGATCCAACTTGGTGCTGCGACCGCTGCTGCTGCAGGTTTCGCCGCATTCGGCGTCGCTGGCATGGCCGCCGCGACATCCTCAGGTCGTGGCGCATCGATTGCGGTCTTCACACTTTCACGCGCCGCGTCGAGCGCTTGCACTGCAACACTTGGCCTCGAAAGGACAGTCGGAAGAGCTGCTGCCAAGATGCATGCGGCGCCAATGACGGCGCTTGCGACGAGCCCGAGAGCGATTGATCGTTCCATCGGCGCATCTTCGCGCACGAGCAAGCCTCGCGGTGCGCAAAACACGGCTTCGAAGACAAATTAGTGCTTGAGTGTTCCGCGCGATGCATTCTGTACCAGCGCTATGAGAGTCCCGAACGCGCCGGTTGGGCTTGGGAGACTCTCAAACATGAATCGGAAACATCACTCGCCCGAGCAAATCCTCGAGGTACTCAGCGGAGTTGAAGCGATGTTGGCGACGGGAAAGACCGTATCGCACACCAAGCGATTGAGAATGCAATCTTGAAGGAGGTTGGTCGTGACACATGTGCAGGGCAACTCAACTGCACACAACGGCTGGTGTGTCGTGTGCTCAATCAGCATCGATCGATGCAGCGCTATACGCCTCAAATCGCGTCTCGTGAAGCGAATGGATGCGTTCGCCCAGCTTCATCCGCGTCACGGAAATCGAATGATGTGGGGAACGCTTCGACTCGAATGGTGGCGTATCTATGTGAAGCGCGTGCATCGATTGTGCCAACGCAAGGGATTCTGTGTTCCACAAAAACATTTTAAAGGAAGGCGATTCGAAACGAATGCGAACGGTATTGATCGCGCCGCTGCCAGTCATCGCAACGATGTGTGATGTTGGGACTTCGTGCACGATCGCGACGGATGTGAATATTTTGTACATTGATCCTGTGCAGCCCCCTGGCAAAGTGGATTCGCGGCGCGCTACAGTAGTCGTGCGCGTTACGAGCTTCTGCATGCGGAAGCTTTTCTGGATGTGCGCGATGCAAAGGCACTGAGCGCAGCGGGTGGCATGACATGCCGCACATTGAGTCGAACCTCGAGTTGACCTGCTGGACGCGGCGGCTCGTGTACTTCCCATGGCGATACGACGGCTCGCAATCCGTGGCGTGGGTGTCGCGGAGCTCGGACGGGATCTCGACCACGCCGATCGGTGGCGGCTGACGCACCTACTGCAACGAACACAAGAGCTGCGGCACGCTGACCGATGCGGTCTCCCACACCAAGTCGAGCATGATCCCGTGGTACTGGTGCGTCGCCACATCCTTCATGCCGGCCACGGCCTTCCACCGGACCTGCGGCGACCGCTCGCGCGTCTCGGACGACACGCCCTTCGCTGCCTCGCCGAGGACCACCAAGTCGTACAGCACGGCGCGAACAGTGCGCTGATCGCCTGAAATGCCTCAAAGTCCAT
>QWPU01000195.1 GCA_003671065.1 Planctomycetota bacterium
GCGGTGTGTAGCTGACTCCAACTTCGCAGACGCGCAAACGATGACGCGCGGCGACGGCGATCATCTGCGGCTCGATTCCGAATCGCTCTTCGCTGAGGTCCGCGATGATCAAACGCATCGCACTGATCGTGAAAAGTTTGTAGCAGCACTCCATGTCATGCACGCGCAGTCCTGTCGTGAGATTGCTCGACAGCGTGAGGAAGCCGTTGGCGAGTCGATGCAGCACGCGATGCACTCCGCGCGGTGCGGTGGCCCAGCGATTTCCCAGCACGAGATCAGCATCGCCACACATCAGCGGAATGAGCAACGCGGCGAAATCCGCAGGGTTGTATTCAAGATCAGCATCTTGAATCAGTACCGCGTCGTCATCGTGGGCGCAGGTAAGCACATGCACAAACCCCGTGCGAATCGCCGCGCCTTTGCCGCGATTCTTCGGATGAAACAATGTGATCGCAGCGCCATCAGCACCAACCGCGCGCACGGCAGTCACGGTCGATGCGTCCGATCCATCATCAACAACCACGATCCGCGTCGACCAACCAGTCGGCAATCGCACCGCACGCACGCGTGACACCGACTCGCCCAATGTGACGGGCTCGTTGAACACGGGCATGACGACCCAAAGCGTCGGCATCAGTACAGCAATCCGTACTTAGCCTTGCGGCGGAGTGCCACCGATGGAACTGCGCATCTGCGTGTCGGCGGTGAGATTCTGCATGCGGTAGTAGTCCATCAGACCGAGCTTGCCTGATCGAAGTGCTTCCGCAATCGCGCGTGGCACCTCCGCTTCAGCCAATACAACAAGCGCGCGATTCTTCTGCGCTTCGGCTTGATACTCAACTTCTTGCGCAACAGCGAGCGCGCGGCGTTGTTCGGCTTGCGCTTGGAAACGCTTGGTATCGGCTTCGGCTTGTGCGGCTTGCAGTTGCGCGCCGATGTTCTCGCCGACATCAATGTCAGCAATATCGATCGACAAAATCTCAAACGCGGTTCCCGAATCGAGTCCCTTCGCAAGCACGGTCTTCGAAATGCGATCAGGGTTTTCCAGCACGCTCTTGTGATCATGCGCCGAACCGATCGTCGAGATGATGCCTTCACCGACGCGTGCAATGATCGTCTCTTCCGTCGCACCACCAACGAGTCGCGCGATCGCAGTGCGCACAGTCACGCGCGCCTTCGCGCGAAGTTGAATGCCGTCCTTCGCAACAGCATCAATGGTGAGTTTGCCACTCTGCGGGCTCGGGCAATCGATGACCTTCGGATTCACCGATGTCTGCACAGCGTCAAGGATGTCGCGTCCCGCAAGATCAGTCGCCGTCGCACGATTCCACGGCAGTTCGATGCCTGCTTTGTCAGCGGCAATCATGGCAGTGACCACGCGGCTGATGTTTCCGCGAGCGAGGTAATGCGCTTCCATCAAGTCGGTTGGAATATCAATACCCGCCTTCTTCGCGCTGATGCGATTGATGACGATGAGGTCTGGCGGCACTTTGCGCAGACGCATCATGATGAGGTCGAGCATGCTGACCTTCGCGTCGCTGAACAGCGCTTGCACATACAACTTCAGGACGCCGAGCATCGTGAAGAAGATGAACAGACCCATGATGATGAGGATGCCAGCAATGATCCAGAGCACGACGGTGCCAGGACTGATGTTTGCGGCTTGAGAGAGGATGGCGTGTTGCATATGTTCTCCGAATCTTTTCGTTGGAGCGAGACCTGATCAATCAAGGTAACGGGTTTACTCAGCACGCACACGCACGCGCAACTGACCATCGCGATGCGACACTACTTCAATGCGCGCGCCTGCATCGATGACATCGCCTTCAGCGCTGGCATCAAGTCGACGGCCGTCAATACGCACGAATCCAACGGGACGCAGTTGGGTGATCGCTTCACCGTAGGCACCGATCGCAGGCAGTTGTGCGGCTGATTCGCTAATTCCTGCACCTGTGCGCGCGGGGTCTTCGGCTGTGAGCACCATGCGTTTGCCCATTTTTGATTGGGTCGCAAGTTTGAGGCCGAGCAGCACCATGAATGGAGCCGCGACTGAATAGAGTGCAAGTAGCGTGATGCCAAGACTCGGATCATGCATGAAGCCGAGCGAAACACTCGCGATTGCGCAGATCACACAGAGGATCGCGAGCAGTCCACCAGTTGGCAACACGAACTCGATGAAGAAGATGCCGAAAGCTGCGACTCCTAAGAGAATCGCTGCGATCAGAATGCCCGAACTTTCGTCGCCGCTCATGGAGTGTTGCTTTCGTTGGTAAGTAGCGCTTCGACGACGACCGATGAGCCCATGCGGCTGACAACGCGAATCGTGACGCCGCGCGCGATGTAATCACCAGTCGATTGCGCGTCGATGAGATCATTTCCAAATCGCGCGCGCCCTGAAGGACGAAGATCTGTGTCGGCGACTCCGAGCGAGCCCGCCGAGGGCACGCGCACTTCGCCAAGTACAGGTGTGTCATTCGCGCCAACAAGTGTGGCGCTTAGCACAGCACTCTTGAAGAGGCGCGTTTCGCCAAACCAACGCGAGGCAAACCATGTGAGTATCGCGCCAACTGTGAAACCAGCGATCGTCGTTGTCGACGCGGTGAGCAAGCCCGAACGCTCTGCGGCGCTGGTTGGATCGGAGCCTGTGAAGCTCGCGATCAATCCGCAGAGCACACAGAGTCCGCCGAGTAATCCAACAAACGCAGTGCCTGGCAACACGAAGATCTCGACGCCAATCAGACCGATGCCGATGAGCACAAGTCCGATTTCCCACCACTCGGCAAGTCCAAGAATCGAAGGCGCGCCGACAAGCAGCAGCAGCGCGCACGCAGCGATCGCGCCAGGAATACTGAGTCCAGGATGCAGCGTTTCGATCACGAGTGCGACGACGAAGATCGCGATGAGCAAGATGCGCATCGGCCATGAGACCAGCCAACGCACCACAGATTCCGTCCAACTCTCTGGAAAGCGAACGAGCTCATTCGCGCCGAAAAACACTTGTAACTCCGCCTCATCCTTCACTAGCGCGCTAGCGAGCCCCCATCGCAACGCTTCATCGGATTGCACGACGAGTAAGCGCGTTTCATCATCGATGAGTTCAACAATGCGCCACGCGCCGATGTCTGCATCTGTGAGCGTGTGATTGATCGGTCTCGGCGCGTCGGAGCCATCGCTCTGCGCAATTCGTGCAAGCGGGATCGTGGGATCGAGTTCAAGAAACTCGAGATCCGCGCCATCCGCAATGCGCACCGCGCCATCACTCGTGCGCGTAATCAGCCAGATTTCCCGCTCAACCGCTACAAACGCGTGGAGCAAGCGCGGATCATCGCCGCGCTTTTGCGCGTACGCGTCAAGTTCATCCAGCAGCGGCGACTCCATCTTCGCGCGCTCCGCTGCAGGCAGCGGCGTGAGACCCATGCCCGGCATCGCAACGATCGGCGCCGCATCACCAAACACCGAGCCAGGCGCAACCACGATTTCACGACACGCCAGCGCGATGAATGTGCCCGCGCTAAACGCCTTCGGATGAATCCACGCGACCGTGTTGGTTGGCGCTTC
This sequence comes from Planctomycetota bacterium, assembly GCA_003671065.1. GTDB lineage: Bacteria > Planctomycetota > Phycisphaerae > Phycisphaerales > SM1A02 > QWPT01. Next base: position 3,559 of record QWPU01000195.1, read on the forward strand.
GCTTTTGATGCGCAGGCAGATGTCGAGCATCGCGCTCACTTCACCACCAGGCGTATCGAGTTCGAGAACCACTGCATCAAAGCCTTGATCGCGAGCCGCACGCAATCGGCGCTCGAGGCTCCACAGGGTGACATCATCGATCGCGCCAGTAATGGGAAGCACGGCAACGCGTTGAGCCTGTCGCGCGGCAGGAACGGAAGTTACGAGCACAGGCGCGGATTGCTGCGCGCTCACAGTGAGTGTTGCGGCGTGTGCCAGGAGTGTCGCGGCGTATACAAGTAGTGCGAGAGCAACTGTCAGCTTCGGTAATCGAACTCTGCGTAGCGTGTCCACCATAGATGGTCATCGTAGGCGAACGCTCAAAAACACCACAGGCCGAAGCGGGTTGTTTAACCCTACTTCGGCCTGTGGCTTATTCTGGCTTCCGTCACCGCGAAACTACTCCGCGCGATGGATGTTTCTTTCGCTTAGTCCCACACGATGGTAGGAGCGCCCGCTGCGGTCGCTGTTGCGATCACCGTGAGCCAACTGTCGGCGGTCGCTGCGGCTACATCATCCGCAAAGATGTTGTCAACAAGCGGAACCGTGCTGCCTGTGGCCGTAAAGGTCGTGATGCCATCTGGTTGGAACTTGTCTTCAAAGACAACGTGGTTGTCGTTGAAAGCGATGTTGCCTTCCCATTGCTTGGCACCACCGTGGATACCGAGCGTGCGCGAACCGTTATAGATCGCTGGGGTGAGGACGCCGTTGGCGACGCCGCGATTACCCATGACCGCGAAACGCGAGTTCTTGGTGTCACGCCACTCACGCGCCTTGCGGGTACCCGCGAGGTGGCAAGTGCCGTAGCTAGTGTGGCACAGGAGCGCGAGGTTGCTCTTGAGTAACGGATCCCAGTAGGAATCGTTGACTGGATCAACCACGTTGTACGCATCGAAGTTGTAGTTCGCCATGGCCAGCACATTGGTGCTGATTTCTGCGGGGCTCACGAGCGACTGGGTGTCGAACGCGTTCTGCATAACGCACGCGGAATACATATTGCCGTGCGTGTTCATGGCGAGGTCTTCTGCGCCGACGCCAGGAGTGTTTCCAACGCGGTCAATGAGACCTGGCGTTGGGAAGAGACCCTTGTAGTCGATCGAGAGGGTGATGAGACCCTTGTGGACCTGTTGGATTTGTGTGGAGTCCTTCACACGCTTCGCAGTCGCGCGAGCGCGGCCGAGGGCGGGAAGAAGGATCGCGAGGAGAAGGGCGATGATGCCCATCACGACGAGCAGCTCAATGAGCGTGAATCCACGCTTGCTGCTGCGGTTGCCTGAGTTTTTCATAACAAAGCTCCGTAAATAATCTGTCTGGAATGAATAAGGAATGACTGATCGAATGGAATCGCGAATCACGGAACCGGCGTTGCGCCGTTAGTGAGAAGCTCTTTCGACTCGGCGTAGATCGCGGCAGTTGCGCCGTGAGCCATGCAAAGCCAAGTGTCGCCTTCGAGCAGACCCTTGCAGCCGCCCGAGCTAAACATGGTGTCGAAGGTAAAGATGTTGTCCTTGGAGAGGTTGACGCTGCCGCACTCGTACTGCACGTTGTCAGGAATCATGCTCTTTTCAAGGGAGTTGTGGCCGTCGCCGTACACGACGTTTCCTTCCCAGGTGTCGTCAGGAGCATGGAATTGCATGCTGTAGCTGAGGCGATAGTTGTCGCCGCTGACCTTGCCCTTGTAGGTGCCACGGTTGCCAATCATCGGGCGGGTGCCGTCAGCCTTGTTCGTCCAGTAGAACTTCTTGCGATCACCAATGAGCGCCAAGTGCGCGTAAGAGGTGTGGCATTGCGCGAGCGCGCTGCCGTCTGGATTGAGCATGATGTTCGCTTGGTACGCCTGATCCCAGTGCTGAGGACCGTTGGCATCTCCCGCACCGGCTGGGTTGTAAGAGTTGTAGTTGTAGGTCTTGAAGGTGCTGACAACAGGATTAGTGTCGACAGGCGAGATCACGACTTCTGGCGTGACGAAGCCCTTGGCAATCATCGAGCTGTAGAGCGCCTTGGTTGTGTTCTGGGTGAAGTTCTCTTCACCTTGACCTGGATAGAACACGCCGCCCACAGCGAGTCGACGAATCAGACCCGGCGTAGGCAACTTGCCCTTCGGGTCGTTGTTGGCCCAGGTCGCAAAACCGACGAAGACTTGCTTCACGTTTGCGCCGTCTTGAATGGTCTTTGCAGATCGCTGTGCCTTGCTCAGGGCTGGCAACAGGAGGCCGATGAGCAGTGCGATGATCGCAATGACCACCAACAATTCGACGAGGGTGAATCCACCATTCGTCATGCTCCGAACTTTGCGCTTCATGGTCATACTCCTAACTTGAGGTGTTCCAGCAGAGCCAACGCGGCACGCTGGTATGGGAATGAGGCGGCGCGAAATAATGCGCGCCGATAACGGCAAGAGAGAGAGGTCGTTCGCGAGGCGATGGAGAGCGACGAGGCTCACGGATCGACTTTCGTGGAGTCTTCCACGCAATCGAAGGGCGAGCGGTTCTGCAATCCGCAGCTTCAACTCACGATGCACTGAAGATTTCGACCTTCAACCGATCGACCTTCAACCGATCAACGATGTGAGTCGTCCATCTGAATTGGCGATCTGAGTTCC
>QWPU01000196.1 GCA_003671065.1 Planctomycetota bacterium
CAGCAGCGACGAGCGCGCGGGATTGGGTGCGTTGGTCGGCGGCGTGGACGGGCGGTATCTGGCTCGCGCTTAGTACGAGGTTGGACTCCGCGTGGATTGCGGCGGCGATTGTCGCCGTGGTGGTCATGCCGATTGCGATGCTCGCGACGCTGGGATTGCGCGAGTCCTACGGCACTGATCTTGACTTCAACGAGGAGTGACTGCTCGTTACACTCGCGCTCGCTTTCGAGACACACTCATGATCACGCCAACATTTCGCTCAATCGTTTACTTCACCATCGCAGCCCTCGTACTTTCGACGGTCGCATGCAGCAGCGTTCCAACAGGCGCGGGCGTGTATCTCGTCACTGTGACCGATGTGAAGTCAGGCGAACCGATTGATGGCGTCGCGCTCACCGCAACAGGCGCGGGAACACGCGCGCAAGGCAGTGCGCCTTCGACCGCAACGACTGATGAAGACGGCGAAGCAACGCTCGCCCTCGGAAACTGGGGCGCGATTGATCTTGTAATCCACGCCGACACCACCACCGAGCGTTGGCTCATCACGCAGAGTCGCGTCGCCGTCAACGGCGGTTCATCGCGCATCGATCCCCTTCGACTCATCGTCGGCGCAGGCCCACAAGGCGGCTTCACGATTTACGGGCTCTCAATCACCCGAATTGAAAAAGGCCCGAAGAAAGACAACTGATCAGGAAGCACAGCTGTTTCACTGCGCCGTCTCGCGCGCGATGTTTAGCGCTGTTTCAGAATGAATGCGACGAGTCCAATCACGGCCAACGCGCATCCCATGAACAAGGCGACGAGAAGTGGATTCGTGGGCACTTCCTTGGCAGAACTCTCCGCGATCGGTGCCTTGCCGAGTTTCGCTAGTGCAGCCCGAACTCGCGCACCGACGCTTTGGTCGTACGCAAGCGTTTGCAATTCCGTGAGCGCGAGACTCCACAGCACGCTTTCTAGACACTTCTGCGGATTGCCCGCTTCATCTGGCTTGCAGTCAACTTCGCCACACACCCCGCAAGTCATCTGCACGACGAGCGGAGGGATTGCATCGTCACGCACCATGCTGTTCCTCACCGTGCAATCGCAGTATTCGCTCACGATTCCAGTGAGCACATCGCCACCTTCCACGGCGACGCCTACCACTGGGCACGCGGTTGGACTGTCGCAATTGGGCTCATTACCAAAAGTGGATTGAGGAAACAATGACAACAGGATCGCGGAGGCAATCAGCCCCTGCACTCCGAACCGACTCAAACAGGATCTCGGTGACTGGGGAAAAGATGGTGATTTCACAGTGTTCTGTGATCGCCGCCCGTGAGAATCGCTCCTGAGCAATCTATGGACAGTGCAATGTCGCATCAAGAGAAAAACAAATTTCCAAAATATAGGAAGAATCCGCGAGTGTCGGCGAATGGCTGCGACCTCGGGATCCAGTTTGAGGGCGACCGTTGATATCTCTTCCCGCGATCAACTACCGCGCAATCACTTCAATCATCGGACCCGCGCAGGCGCCGAGTCGATCGCATGCTCGCTGCAAGTTGCGCAGGAATGACACGGACGCGAGCTCTGGCTGATCGACAAGATCGGTGATTGCTTTGACAGACGCGAGAGCAACATCTTCGTCGCGTGCAACCATGGCAAGTGCTGCGAGTTCCATGTCCTTCGCCATCGTTCCCGCGCTAGCGAACTGCTTGAGTTCCTCAACGGACGCATCCAAACTTGATCCTGTAGACACATCGCCGATGGTTGCATCGAGTCGTGCTGCTAAGGACGCGAGCATGTCCGTGCTGAGCGAAAGTCGAGTGTGCGCGCGTGAAAGTGCATCAAATCCAGGGAGCGCGACTCGCGCATCGTGCACCATCGTGTGGCGAGCGACGACGAGATCACCAATGCCAATGTGCTGCGCGGAGAAGCCGCCAGCGGTGCCCATGTTGATGACGAGATCGGGCCGTGTTGCGTCGGTCGCGATTGCAAGCGCGTGCAACAGCGTGGTTGCGGCGTAGATCGGACCCACGCGATCGACATGAGTGGCTGCGTCGAGTCCAGCGGTGACCAATCGAATCCGTGCGCCTGCGACATGGCCTTCACGAACACGCGCGGGATGCATTGAGCGCAGTGCCCTCGGTTCACCAAGACCTAGCGCGCACGCGATTGGACTGGCTTCACTCTCCATCGCGACACAGATCATGATGTCGCGAACGCGCGGGGGAAGTGGCACGAGCGTGACAACACTGTGCGTCGCGTGGTTGGATGTGTCAACCATCACAGTTCGATCGGCACTTCGTAGGCGGGCATTGCGCACTCGATGCCGAGCTCGGTGCTCAATCGTGCGGCAAGCGCGGCGCGGCCTGCATCAGTGCCGTGATTGATCAGCACGCGTCCAGGTTTCTCGCCGAAGCTCCCAAGCCACTTCACAAGATCATCTTGATCGGCGTGACCAGAGAGACCTTCAACGCGCACAGTGCTTGCGCGCACCGGCAACAACTTGCCGTCAATCTGCACGCGATCAGCGCCGCGTTGCAGTTTCCATGCGAATCCGCCGTCAGGTTGATATCCCGACAACACCACGATGCAATCAGTGCGATCAATGCTCTCACCAAGGTGACGCATGACAGGGCCCGCGTCCATAAAGCCACTGCCCGCGAGAATGATGCCGCCGTGGACCATGCGGTCAATCGCCATTGATTCGCGCTTGCTCAACACATAATGCAACTCAGGGAACCACAACGGCGCGCCGCCTGCGCGAACGCTTTGCTCGAGCTCTGGCGAGAGATACTCTGGGTTTCGGTAGAGCGACTCGATGCCGTGCACGGCCATCGGACTGTCAACGTAGACATTGAGTCCGTGCAAAAGCCCGCGTCCATGCAAGCGCGCGAGGCGATGCACGAGCAACTGCGCGCGACCGAGCGCAAAGCAGGGGATGATGATTTTGGCCTTGCGTGCCGCGGCATCTGCCACGATTTCTGCAAGTTTTGCTTCAGGATCAGCGCCCGCATCGCGACGACGCTCGCCGTTGGTGCTTTCAACAATGACGACATCCGCGCGTGCGGGCTTGTGCGGCGAAGCAAGCAACGCCGAGTGGGTTGGACCAAGGTCGCCTGAGAAAAGAACGATCTTGCGATCCGCTCCCACGCCAATCGAAATCTCTGCACTCGCGGCGCCAGGAATGTGACCCGCGTTACGAAAGGTCAGCGACATGAGCGGCGCAATCTTCACTTCGCGATTGAGCGCCACGCCTTCAATGATGTCCATTGTGTCGCGCACTTCAGGCGTATCGAACAATCGCTGCGCTGGAGGAAACTCGGGCGCGACGCCAGGCGCTTCACCTGGCATCAACGCGCGTGACCACGGTGCGGAACCACTTGAGCGTTCGTAGAAGCGCGCGCGTTGCAAGCGCGCGCTCGAACGCATCACGCGACCGAGCAACTCATGCGTGGCAATTGTGCAGTAAATCTTGCCTTTGAAGCCGAGGCTTGTCGCCATCGCAAGGCGTCCGCAGTGATCGATGTGCGCGTGCGTGATGATGATCGCATCAAGCGATGCAAAGTCGATGCGCGGCGCGACGGCGTTGCGCGCTTCATCAGCGGGCGTGCCTTGAAACATGCCGAAATCAACGAGAATTCGTGCCTTTGGCGTGGTGAGCAGCGTGCAACTTCCCGTGACTTCACCAGCTGCACCGTGAAACTGAATTGTCGCGCCAATGCTCATCGCGTCTCTCCGACAGAGACCGAACGCGTACTAGAAAGATCGAAAATTTCATCCATAGAGGCCCACCACTCACCGTCTCGCGCGCAAGGCGCAGGTTGTTGAAAAGTTCGCATGAGTGCATCCCATGCTCGTGTCCGCGGATTCGCCGCGTAGGTTTGGTAATCGCGCGCAGGATCAAACGAGTCCTCGGCCTCAACGACCATGAACAGTCGCGTGCCGCCGCGATACATGCGCATGTTGCGAATGCCAATCGCGCGCAGACCTTCGATGACCTCAGGCCACACCGCACGGTGATGGCATAGGTATGTGTCGATCGCTGCAGGATCGTCCTTCAAATCAAGAGTTTGTGCGAAGACTCGCATTGGGAGAGGGTATCGAAATCCCCGTGCTTCTGCGAACGATGAGGCGATCCATGCCCTACCTTGCATGCATGTCGAAGGCGCGTCCAAGCCGAGTTCGAGAGGCTCACCTTGATTGGCTGGTGATCACTGCGGCGTCTCGTGCGCAAGCGGCGGCGTATCAGATCGAGATCGACCGTCGCGTTCGTGAAGAACTGCTTCCAAATGGCTGTCAAATCGCAATTGTGCCTGACGCGCACGATCGCCGCATTGGTTCTGGCGGCGCAACCATCGCGGCGCTTGCGCACTTGCGAAACATGTTCGTGCAGCGTGGTGAACGCGGCAGCCTTGAGCAACTCTTTGCAAACAAGCGCATTCTCATGCTGCATTCAGGCGGTGATTCGCGTCGGCTTCCGATGTATGCCGTCACGGGCAAACTCTTCGCGACTCTTCCGCTGCCGATGCCAGGGTTTCGCTGCGGCACGGTGTTTGACCTCATGCTTGATGACTTGCTCGCGCTGCGGCCGCGCGTTGGTGGTGAAGTCCTCATCAGCGCGGGCGATGCGGTGCTCGGCATTGCGCGAGCGCCGATTCGTTTTGGCGGTGAGGGCATCATTGGTGTGGCGCAGCGCGCGTCGGAAGTTCGCGCGTCTCGCCATGGTGTGTTTGCGCGTGAAGGTCGCTCTCGAATTGTGCGCGCGTTCTTGCAGAAACCGACGCATGATGAACTCATTCGCGCGGACGCACTCGCTCGCGACGGCAGCGCACTCATCGACACTGGACTCATGTCCTTCGATCCGCCTGCAATAGCCGCGCTGTTGCGTGGTTGCGGAGTTGCAGCGAGCGCGAGCGCGAACGCGAGGAAGGACTACGCCGACGGCAGTGTGCTCGACGGCATCATGCGCGGCGAGCTTGCGCCGATTGATTTGTATCGCGAACTTATGTGCGCGCTTCCACGAAGCACGACGCGCGAACAGTATCTCGCGCTCGTTGCGCCCTCGTTGCGCAGCGTGCTTGCGCCGCTCTACGAGGCGATGCGCGCAACACAGTTTTCCGTTGAGATCGCGAAGGTCGACGACTTTCTACACATCGGTTCAATGCGTGAAATGCTCGACACGCTCGTGGGAGCGCGCGCCGCAATTCGTCACTTTGGACTCCATGCGCCGTCGTATCCGCTCGAGGCAGTCGCTACGAAAGGCAACGGTGAACTCGTCACACTTGACTGCTGCGTGCACTCGGTGTTTGCTGGTTCAGGTCGCATGATTCTTGATGCGGTGACGAGTGGAAAGCTGCATCTCGGCGGCGAGAATCTCATCATGACGCTGACATTCGACGCTGCTGCGAAAGCGCCGCACATTCCTCGCGGAGTGTGTCTCTTCAGCGTTCCGTGGCGTAACGGCACGAAGGAAGAGTCGATCGTGATTGCTTGCGGCATCGATGATGATTTCAAAACGCCGCTTGATGCGGGCGGCACCTTCATGGGTCAGCCGTATGCAGCGTTGGTAAAGCGCGCAGGACTGAAGGGGCTCGTCGGAGATCGCTCGTTGTGGGATCAACCGCTGTGGTGCGTTGCGCCGAAGGGAAATGTGCTCGCGCGCGTTGAGTGGATGTGGAATGCTCTTGCGGCGCCTGCTGCGTGGAAGAACGCGAAGCGCGTGTCGATGCGTCAAATTCTTGATGGCGTTGATCCGCTAGCGTTGATCGCGCGGCGTGATGCGGCGCTGTTGGCAGCGCGCGTTGCTGCACCTGATCGCGCGATTGATTCGCTCGCGCAACCGATTGCACGAGCGCGATTGGCGGCAAGGCTCGCCGCGCCGCACGCGGACTCAACTATTGATCCGGCGCTTCGCGCGCGCGCGTTTCGCGAGGTCGGCAACGCAGTGCTCTCACTGCACGAGCTCCCGCCCGAAGCACAACCCGCAGTCATTCTCCACGATCAAGCGGTATGGACATCGATGCCCGTGCGCGTTGATCTGGCGGGCGGTTGGAGCGACACGCCGCCAATTTGTAATGAAGTCGGTGGAAGTGTTGTGAATGTCGCTGTCATGTTGCGCGGACAACTTCCGATTCAAGTGGTTGCGAAACTTGTTGATGAGCCCGTGATTCGAATCACAAGCACCGACTTAGGCG
>QWPU01000197.1 GCA_003671065.1 Planctomycetota bacterium
CATCATCCGCGGTCGCGTCCGCGGCTGGATTCAGTTTCAGGCCGTAAGCGGGAAGGTTTGCCGCGATGACCACGCCACGGCCAAGTTCCTCGCGTTCACCGTGGATAGTCCACGCGAGATGCGCAGGTCGCCAGGAGCAGAACGCCTCGCAGATCGGCGGCAAGTACGACGCATGCGTGATACCGCCGCGGCGGCGGGCGCTCAGCGCGTGGACCACATCAGCATCGAAGCCGATGGACGCCATGAGAGTGAACGCTTCCGCGGCGGAGCGGTCACCGCGGTCACCGCCGTCACAACTTGCGTAGCCAAGATCGATGTGCTGGACTTGCCCTCGTTGGATCGCTCGAGCAATCGCCCGCGGGTCTCGCGTCATCCCGAACGATTTTGCGAACAGATTTTCCGTTCCACTCGGCGCATGCCAAATGGGAACACCCGCGGCCGCCGCCTCAGCCGCCGCCGCGCGGACCGCGCCGTCGCCGCCCGCGATCACCAGTGTTGACACCCCTGCCAGCCGCGGACGAAGCCACAACTTCGCGGCGGCTCGTTCGGTCGCAATGAGCACAACATCGGCGCCATCCGATTCAAGCCCACGCTTCATGTTCTCCGCGGCGGTGTGCGCGCCGCCTGATCCAGCAATGGGGTTGAAGAGGATGGCGATCACGGGCAATTCGCAAGCGTACGGAGTCGGCGGACTGGGAGGACTCGGCGGCCGCCACCGGCGGGCAACCGCGGCCGAGCTGCCGTTTGAGGCAACTTTCGTTCGCGCGTACTATCGGCCCCATGCTTCGTTCGACTTCGACCTTCCTCTCCACCGCGCTTCTCGCGCTTGTCTTCGCCGTGAGCGCGAACGCGCAAGGCGAGAAGTACGAACTCGATGCACTCGATCGTTGGCAAAAGGTTGCCGCGGTCGATCCTGCGAGTGAAGAAGCGCAGTTACTCAACGCGCGGCGTGCGCTTATCGACGGCGAAGTCTCACGCGCCGAGAATCTCTCCAACGCCTTCATCGATCGCTTTCCGCTCTCGCGCTTTCGAGCAGATGCGCTGCTCATCCTCGGCGACGCCAAGGTCGCGGGCGGCAACGAATACGAAGCGCTCTTTCAATACGAAGAAATCTGCCGGCGTTACGCAGGCACATCGGTCTTCATCCCCACGCTCGAACGCGAATTCGACATTGCGACTGCGTATGCAAAGGGTCTGAAGAAGCGCTTCTTTGGCACGTTTCGCATTATTGATTCCAGTGAAGACGCGCAAGAACTTCTCATCCGAATTCAAGAGCGCATTCCTGGCAGCGAGCTCGCAGAGCGCGCGGGCATGGAACTCGCAGACTTCTACTTTGGCCGACGCGAAATGCTCATGGCCGCTGAAGCCTACTCATTGTTTCTCGAGAATTACCCGCGCAGCGCCCAAATCACCAAAGCGCGTCTGCGATTGATCTACTCCTATCTCGCAGGTTTCCGCGGTCCTGAGTATGACGCGAGCGGTCTCTTAGAAGCGCGCGCGAAACTGCGCTCCATGCAAGCGCTGCAACCTGGCCTTGCGCAACAAATCGGCGCGACCAGCGTGCTCGTGCGCATCGAAGAATCAGAAGCAGCGAAGTTCTTGTCGACCGCGAGTTGGTATCTCGAAGTGAACGATCCGATCTCCGCAGAGATGTCGATTCGCCGACTCGTGCAGCGTCATCCCAAATCGATCGCCACACTCGAAGCACTTCGCATTGTGCCCACCGTGCTGCCGCGGCTGCCCGAAAGCGTTCTGCGTGAAACGCCTGATTACAGAGCGCTGCGCAAGCAACTGCTGCGTGTTGAATGGGATGACATGCCTGTGATGCTCTCGCCCGATGTCGTTCCCGCAATAACACCACCAACTGTGACCGAGGGAGCAACTCCGTGAGTGAGCACGCTGTTTCGCCGTGCATCGCACGCATCTGCATCCTCCGCTCTTTCGCGCTGCTCGCAGCCACTTGCGTCATGCTGCACGCGCTCCAAGGATGCGCAAGCACTCCCGACGAAGGCTACGCCGCCGCGTCGCCATTTCCCACGAAGTATCGCACCGTCGCGCTTCCGATCTTTCGTAACGCAAGTTACATGCGCGGCTTCGAACTCGATCTTGCTGATGCGCTCGTGAAGCAAGTCGAACAATCAACGCCGTACAAAGTGCAATCCGAAGCCACCGCTGACACCGTGCTGCGAGGAACCATCACCTCCATTGACATGGTGGAATTGTCGAAGGATCCGTCCACGGGCCTTGCCAACGAAATGATGGTGCGTATGCGCGTGAATTACGAGTGGGTCGACCTGCGCAGTGGCGAACGCATCGTCGCGAAAGACGCTGTCGAAAGTTGTGCGTTGTTTGTTCCTTCCTATCCAGCGCGCGAAGGGCTTGAACTCGGACGCTTCGCCGCCGTAGAGCAACTCGCGCGCGAGCTCGTGGCCGCGATGCAATCAAAGTGGTGAGGCAACTGCAGCAGCCGACGCAGTGAGCCGTCCAAAAAATTTCCCGCAATTTCTCTGCTGAACTGCCGCGTCGCCCTTCGCACTCACAAACGCGTGCGACACTCATCTCAATACGAGCATTCCGCCTCGTTTCTCCCCTACAGCGTCACGCGAAACCCGCCAATTTGCCGAAACACTAGTTAGAAACAGCTCGCCTCGCAGCAACCAACTGCGCAGCAATGACAGTGAAAGCCGAAAAATCGGGGAGCGACCGAGGGTTTACTACCATCGCGCTGCGTATACCTCAGGTTCTCTCTGCGACGCCTCTCGATCCCGACCGAACCGAATCTCGAACCTACTCTCGTGAATCGCATGAAACGAATGCTCTCGCTCCTCCTCAGTCCATTCCGTTCGAGTCAGTCCGTTCCCACAACGCGCACATCGCGTGAAGTGGTGATTGGCAACGCAGATGATGGACGGTTCGCCAACACCGACGGCAAGCCTGATGGCCGAGCGCCTCAGAAGCCGAACAATCAACCTCCGAATGGTGGTGGCGGTCCAACGATGCCCCCAAGCGGCGGCGGTCGTCAAGTCATGGGTTGGGTGATGTTCGCCGGCGTCGTCGCGCTCCTCATGATCGCGTTCAGTTCGCCACTCGGCGGGCAGCAAGAAATTCCTTGGGCTGACTTTCGCAGGCTTGTCGACTCAAATGTCATCGCGCCTAACAGCATCATTGTCAACGGCGCTGGCACTGAGGTGACCGCGACGGTCATCAAGGAGTCGACGCTCTTTAGTGGCAAGACGGTGTATGTGAATGTGCTTGCGAATCAACACTACTGGATCGACGACTTGCGCGAAGCGGGCGTCACTTGGACGAAGAGCAAGGAATCCTATTGGCCGATGATTCTCGTGCAGTTGATTCCTGTGATCCTGATCATTGGAATCATCTGGTTCATCGCGCGATCGATGCGCGGAGCGGGCGGCGGTCCTGGCGGCATGCTTGGAAGTTTCGGCAAGAGCCGTCACCGCATGCAATCGAAAGAAACTGTGAAGGTCACCTTCGGCGATGTCGCTGGTGTTGATGAAGCGAAAGAAGAAGTGCAAGAGATCGTGGAGTTTCTCAAGACTCCCAAGCGCTTCAGCAAACTCGGCGGACGCATTCCGCGCGGCGTGCTCTTGTCAGGCCCTCCAGGCTGCGGCAAGACCCTTCTTGCGAAGGCAATCGCGGGCGAAGCCGATGTGCCGTTCTTCTCGATCTCGGGTTCAGACTTCGTCGAAATGTTCGTCGGCGTCGGAGCCTCGCGCGTGCGCGATCTCTTCAAGCAAGCGAAAGAGAATTCGCCGTGCATCATCTTCCTTGACGAAATCGACGCGGTCGGTCGTCGTCGCGGCGGCGGCTTCTCGTCGGGCGGTCACGATGAGCGCGAGCAAACGCTCAACGCGATTCTTGTCGAGATGGATGGATTTGACGCGAGCAATCAGGTGATTGTGATTGCGTCGACGAATCGTCCAGATGTGCTCGATCCTGCACTCACGCGACCGGGTCGCTTCGATCGCCAAGTCACGGTGAGTCTCCCCGACATCGCTGGACGCCGTCAAATTCTTGCGGTGCATGCGAAGAAGGTAAAGCTCGGCGAGGATGTTGATCTCGAGAAGGTCGCACGCGGCACGCCAATGTTTTCAGGCGCAGATCTCGCCGCGCTCATTAATGAAGCCGCGATCATCGCCACGATGGCGGACAAGGATTTCGTCGAACTCACCGATCTCGAAGAAGCGCGCGACAAAGTGCGTTGGGGTCGCGCAAACAAGTCGCGCAAGATCGAACAACAAGAGCGCGTTGCCACGGCGTATCACGAAGCTGGTCACGCGGTACTGCAGATGTTGCTTGAGCATGCGGATCCATTGCACAAGGTCACAATCATTCCGCGCGGCAATGCGATGGGGGCGACCTTCTCCCTGCCTGAGAAGGACCGTTATGGCTACGGTCGCAAGCACATCCTCGCCACTCTTCGAGTGCTATGTGGAGGTCGCCTTGCAGAAGAGCGCAAGACGAGCGACACGAGTTCAGGCGCGTCGATGGACATCCGTATGGCGACGAATTACGCGCGCGCGATGATTCTGCAATGGGGAATGTCGGAGCGCCTCGGCTTCGTGAACTACGCAGGCAGCGATCAGCAAGAGTCGATGTTTGCAGAGAAGGACTACTCGCCAGAAACCGCACGCGTGATTGACGAAGAAACTCGTCGCTTCATCGACGAAGCCTACGAAGACGCGCGACGCATGCTCGATCTCAACTGGGAGAAGGTCATCAATGTGGCTGAAGCGCTTTTGCGCTACGAAACCCTGCAGAAAGACGATGTCGATCGCCTCATGCGCGGCGAGCAAATGAACAAGCCCACGGTGGCTGATTTGCTCGCAACGGAAACTGCACGCAGGATCGCCGCAACGAGCGACGTGAAGCCAAACATAGAGCCCAAGCCAGGCCTCGGCGGAGCGTTTCCGAGACCCGCGTAGGTGAGCCGAAGCTGAGTTCAGTGTGCGTTCGCTGTGACGACGCTTCGACGACGCTTTGACGAAACCGTGACGAAACCGTGACGACACTGCCGTCTCACAGTTGTCGTCCATTGGTCCCCTCGTGATCTCGCCGTACTCTTTTGAGTTTCTCCGTCACGGTCTTTCCTTGAGCGCTCCTCGGGTGCCACGACCTTTAGCGAGAAGGTCGTGGCACCAAAGAGGAACGCCACGGTGAACACACTTCACTGCGCGTCACGCCTTCAGATCGAAACTTGCCGTGACTTTCGCACCGCCTTCTGCCTCAATCTCAACCCACAGTTTTGCATCAGTTGCGAGAGGCTTCGGCACTTCAGCATGCGTATGCCAGTTCTCGTGTTCGATCGCGGCTTTCGCTTTCACCGAACCCTTTCCGTCTTCACTGCCAATCCAGAAGCGCACCGCGGACACTTTCGCACCGCCGCTGACCCACACATCAATCGGCGCTTCGCCACCCGCGGTGAGCGCGCCATCGCGTGACGCTTTTACGATGTAACCGCCGACGGTTTGCTCGCCGAGTTGCGTGACTGGACCGTGGTCGTCCTTCGCATCGGCCGCGGCGTGATCATGACCTGCATGCTCATCGTGGGCGTCCGCGGCCTTCGGCTCGGTGGACGCTGCGGCTGGCTTTGGCTCAGCGGGCGCTTCGCCCTTGCCGTGGTCATGACCCTCGTGATCATGACCCTCGTGATCATGCTCCTCCGCCGCAACAGGACTCTTTGAGCCGTCGCAACCGAGCGTGCAAAGTGAAAGTCCGCCGCCAATAGCGACCGCGGCGAGAAGTGCGAGCGTGGGATTCGTATGACTGATGTGTTTGATGCGTTGCATAGTGCTAAGCCTTTGAAGAGGGTGAAAGACGAGAACGGAAAGCGAGCGCGTAGCCCGCGGGGATGACGAATAGATTAAGGAAAGTCGACGAGAGCAGTCCGCCGAGGACGACCACGGCGAGTGGCGAGAGCAATTCGCTTCCTGGCTTGCCGCTGGCCATCGCGAGCGGAACCAACCCGAGCGCCGCGGTGAGTGCGGTCATCAAAATTGGCACCAGTCGCTCCATCGAACCTTGCACAATGGCGACATAGAGCGATTTGCCCTCCACGGTGATCAGATGATCAAAGTGATTCACCAGCAAGATGCCGTTGCGCACCGCGATGCCGAAGAGCGTCACGAAGCCCACCATGCCCGCGA
>QWPU01000198.1 GCA_003671065.1 Planctomycetota bacterium
AATGAAGTTACCACCACCTCTCGGCAAGACAAGTGATTTCTCTTGAATTGGGCTCAATTGCACGCTTCTGCGCGCAACGGGGGCTTATCGCTGCGGACGCCCAGCGAGCGCATCAGCGAGCGCATCGACGAGTTCATCAGCCTCAGGAAGTCGTCCAGGTCCGACCGCGCGGCACGCTTGCCAACCGACTGCAGGCTCAAGCACTTTGAATCGATCAGCTCGCAAGACATCGAGATTTCGCGCTGTCGCGGGCTGCTGCCACATCGTCTCATTCATGCTCGGCGCGAGCAGCACTGGGCACTTCTGCCGATCAATCGAAGCCGCGAGCAATGAGACGATGCAATCGCAGCGGCCGCCTGCAAGTTTCCCGAGCATGTCCATTGTGCATGGTGCGATGAGGAACGCGTCGAAGCTTGCTGCAACTCGAATGTGCTGCGGATCAGAAGGCTGCACGGAATCCCATGCGTTGAGCAGCACAGCATTACCCGCCAGTGATTGAAACACCAATGGCGCGACGAATCGCGTCGCATCAGGCGTCATAGCAACCGTGACTTCAGCCCCCGCTTGCACCAAGGTGCTGACGACGGCGCACACTTTGTAACTTGCAATGCCCGCGCAGACACCGATCCCAATCCTTCGACCCATGAGCGGGAGGAGGTTGTCGGGTTCGCCTGAGTACATCTGCGTTCGCTCGTGAGCAGAACCGCGACGCTTTCGCGTTAGCGCTTCTTAGTGGGAGTGCCCTTCATGCGCTCGATATGCTCGGGATCCATCTCGAGCGTGATCTTGTCTTGCATGATTTCGTCGATGACGACTTCCAGGTCTGATCGACCGTTGCGGTCGACCAGCGGCCGCGCGCCTTCGATGATTTCACCGAGGCGGCGTTGGATGAGGGCGGTCAGTTTGAACCTGCCGCCGAGTTTTTCGACGATGTAATCGCTCTTCAGTGCTTCAATCATGGTTGGTCTCGCGCCACATGGATCTACCCATCGACGAAGGGGTTACTATAGCGAATCAGCCAGTTTCGGGCGCCATCGCGTGCGATACTTCTCGACGCTTCCTTGAGCGCTCCTTCTCTGCTTCGGTCGTTTCGTCCGAGACCACTCCGACCGAACCCAAGCATTCCGACCACGACCGAACACTCCGACCGAACACTGTGGCATCACCAGACCGACCAAATCCCTCACGCTCCTCAAGCGCGCGCGCACACTCTGCGCCAACGGCCCGGGCTCGCATCTCTCGACCGCTCTTGCGCTTGCTCTCAAGGCTCGGTCTGCAGCGCGACCGCAGGCTTCTCGTGGCCGCGGCGCTCACAGGAATGGCTCTCGCGGTCATCGCGCTCGCATTTATCCGACCCATCCAAGAGGCGGATCGCCTGACATCAAGCTGGGTGAAGGATCACCCTTTGCAACTGTCCCTCGCCGTAGCCGTGGTTCCCGTGCTTGGTGCCATGCTCTGCGGCGCGGTGCAGTCAATGCTGCCCGTGCGCATCCGCGGTCACGGCGTCTCAAGCGTCCTCTATGCGATTCACCGCCGACGCGCACAACTCCCCGCCGTACTCGCCGCGCGTACCTGGCTCGGTTCGACCGCCATCATTTCGAGCGGTGGTTCGGCGGGACCCGAAGGACCGATCGTCACCATCGGCGCGACCCTCGGCTCAATCGCCGCGCGTTTTCTTCGCTTCGATCCGCACTCCGCGTCGACACTCGTCGGTTGCGGCGCCGCCGCAGGAATCGCAGCAGTGTTCAACGCACCGCTCACAGGAATCTTTTTCGTACTCGAAGTGCTCCTGCGTGATTTCTCGCTGCGCACACTTACGCCAATCGTGATCGCGGCGGTGTTTGCGGCCGCGACAGTGCAATCGCTGCTTGGCACGCAAGAGCCGCTGTTCGGCATCGGCGCAGAAGCATTTCAAAGCATGGGCGAAGGCCTCTCGATTTCAACCGCTCCTGCGTTTGCTGTGCTCGGCGTGGTCTGCGGAATCGCAAGCGTCTTCTTCATTCGAACATTGCAAGCATCAGAGATCGCATTCTCAAAACTTCCCGTCTCGCGATGGATGCTTCCTGCGTGTGGCGCCGCGATGCTTGCGCTGCTCGGTCTTCTGTATGTTGCGTTTGCATCGAAGGCTCTTGACTTAGAACAAGGCGCGCTGCCGCCGTTTTATGGCAGTGGCTATCCACTCGCAAAGGAAGTGTTGAAATCAACGTTCTATCAAACCGACGCCAAACTCGTCGTCGCCGCGCTACTGCTCTGCCTTGCCGTCACCAAAGTTGTTGCGACGAGTCTCACGCTTGGATCAGGTGGTATCGGCGGACTCTTTGCGCCGGCGCTCGTCATCGGTGCGCTCGTTGGCGGCGCGTTTGGAAGCATGGGTGAACTCGTTCCGTTTGTGAAGGAAATTAGCCCCGTTCAGCTTGCGCTGGCAGGAATGGCTGGCGTTGTTGCGGGAAGCACGCATGCACCGCTCGCGGGCGCGATGTTGGTGTACGAACTCTCGCGTCAACCATCGATCTTGTTACCAGTGATTCTCGTGGCCGCGCTGTCGACCATCGTCGCACGGATTTTTGAGCGTCATAGTTTGTATACCGCCGAACTCGCCGCGCTCGGTGTGCGCCTTGGTTCGGCAAGTGACATGTCCGCGCTGCGACGCTTGCGCGTGAGTGATGTCACGCTCAAACCTGCTGTGATTGTGCGTGGTTCCGCGTGGGCAACCAGTCTCGTTGAGCTCGCTTCGCGCGGCGAAGATTTCATCGTGCTCGATGATGAAGATCGCTTAGAAGGCGTCGTCGGCGCGCGTGATCTTCGCATGGCACTGGTCAATCGCGAAGCGCTTCCGCTGCTGCAAGTGCGCGACATTGCGCGGACTGGTGTTCGAGCGGTTGATCGCGATCTTCCGCTTGATCATGCGCTTGATCTTCTTGAACGCGGTCCGCTTCCTGTGCGCGATGCGAGTGGTGCCATCATCGGTGTCGTCACTCGCTCGCGCATCATGCGTGCATGGCGACGCAGTATGGATCACGAGCGATGAGCGACCAGCGACTCAATTTTCGCAAATCGCAACGCTTATCAGGTGCAGGAGTCTTCAAGAAAATCATTGACTCGCGTGCGCGATTTGACGCTGGTGTCATTGGTGTGCACGCAGCACCGAGTAGCGCAGTACGCACGCGCATCGGTATCTCGATTGGTCGTCGTGTTGGAAGTGCCGCCGTGCGCAATCGCATGAAGCGGCTCCTGCGCGAATCGTTCCGACTCATGCAGCGCGAGTTTCCAAAGGACGCGCCCGCTCCCTATGACCTCGTGATCGTGGTCCGTCCGCATGCGCCGCTCGAACTCGCGCAGTATCAAGCGCATCTGCAGAACGCCATCGCTACGCTGCACGCGCTATGGCAGAAGCGCGCGAATCGAAAAAACACTGTGCATGCGCCCGTGCACACGCCACCGAATGCGGTGCGACCGACCACGGACAGCGCGGAGGCGTAAACCGTGATGTACCCCGGGGCATACCCGTGCGCGCCCTAGTGCTTGCAGTGCGCGGATACCAGAAGATCCTCGGACCACTCCTCGGTGGACACTGTCGATTCACGCCGAGTTGTTCGTTCTATTCGATCGAAGCACTCGAACGCCACGGCGCATGGCGTGGAAGTGCGCTCACGCTGCGGCGATTGCTGCGATGCCAACCGTGGGGCTCAAGCGGAAGTGATCCCGTTCCGCCATCTCGAGATGCATCACTCACGCCTCGCGCACGCGATTAATCAGATGACCGACGCGCGCAATGCGCACTTCAATCGTGTCGCCATCTTTGAGATACAGCGGCGGCGTTCGACCTGCGCCAACACCCGCTGGAGTTCCCGTCAAGATGATCGTGCCTGCTGTGAGCGTCATGCCGCGCGAGAGTTCGCGAATGAGATAGCGCACAGGAAACACCATCAACTTCGTGCTCGCGAATTGCATGCGCTCACCGTTAAGAATCGTTTCGATCTCAAGATCTTGCGGATCATCAATCGCGCCTCGAGCAACGAGTTCCGTCATCGGGCAAAAGGTGTTGAAACTCTTGCCGCGACAAAACTGGCCTCCGCTGCCTGATTTCTGCCACCAGCGCGCGCTCACATCATTGGCGACGCGGTAACCAGCGATGACGCTCATCTCGTCACCTTCAGCAACATCGCAGCAGTCATGAGCGATCTCAATCGCGAGCTCGCCTTCGAAATCAACTTGCGGTCCACCTTCACGGCAGATCGATGGAATCACAATGGCATCACCATTGCGACACACCGACGCGGGGTTCTTCATGAACACCATCGGGCGTTCATCGGTCTTGCCGCCCATCTCGGCGGCGTGGTCTGCGTAGTTACGGCCAATGGCAAGAATCGCGGGAGGAATGCGCATGATGCAACTGTACACGCAGTCAACGCTTGAGCGCGCGAATCACTTGCGCTCAGCACCATCGCCGTCAGACTTCTGTTGATCCGCCGCTCGACGCTTGGCAATTTCCGCTTGCGCGCGGCGCACATCCTCAAGACCTGGTGGCTCAGGAAACGCTTGCTCAAACGACATGCCCGTCTTGGCAAGTCGACCAGTCGCCCACTCGCGTTCGAGTATCGGCTTCACCTGGTCGTAGATGAGCGCACGCACATCGTCAGGAGCCTTGCGGTAAATCACAAGACGATCAAGCATCGGCTGCGATGTATCAAGCAGAATCTTGCTGAGCACCGCAGGAATCGACTCTTCCAACAAGCCGAGCACATCCCGCATACGACCGTCACCAAACCTCGTAACGAAATCGTTGTAGCGCGAGTCGCGGAAGTATGTGGTGAGATCGCGCGCATAGCGAATCGCGTCTTCAAGAACCTGCGGATTGTCCAACAAGAGCCCTTCGCGGAATCCGCGTTCGAGTGTGGCATACACATCGCTGCGCACTACCTCGGGCTGCATTTCAAATTCGCCGTAGAGCACATCTTGGACGAATTCTTTGATCGGCTTCTTGTAGCCCTCATGAGGAATGACGCCGCCAGTGCCGTAGAGCTTGTCCAACTTGTCGAGGATCGCTTGCGAGCCTTCGATATCGCCGAGGCGATAGAGTTCACGCACCGCCTGTTTCATGAAGTTTTCGTGGAGGTTGATGAAGGTGTCGGCACCCGCGCCACGCACTTGATAATGCTTGTCGTAGAGCACTTCGAAATACTCGTCGAGCACTTTGATCCAGCGGGGATCGTTGAGGCGCGTGACATTGTCGCCGCTGAACGGGTCATAGCTGATGAGCCCGCTGCGAGCGAGCGCTTGCATAGCCTGGATTTCAAGACGATCGTTATTGATCGACTTGAAGATGTCGAGGTCATTCGTGATGCGATGCTCACCAAACTGGCTTCCACGACGCGCCCAAAACAGCGCGTGCGCCGAAGGATGTCGCCAATCGAGCGGTCCGGTGTCGCGCGTAAACTCGTACATCAATTGCGGATCCATGTTGTAGGCATCCAACAGCACGCGCTTGCGAAGGAACGCAACGACGGCAGACGCTTGATCCTTGCGCGTGTCATCGCCGAAGGTCGCCTTGAACACATCCACCAACGACGAGACATCGCCAGTACTCGCCTTCAAGCCAAGCGCTTGCGCGTACGGCGAAGTTTGCTGAGCGGCCCATTCACCAAAGAGCATCAAGAAGCGTTTGTCGGGCGCGAAGTGAAATCGCTCGGGCAACGGAAGTAACCGTTTCTCAAGATCCTCGACAAACTCTTTGGTGCCTGGCGATTTCACATACAGCGCAGCCAACGAATCGGGCGCGTCTGCAATCAGTTTGATCCACGCAACTCGCTCCTTCATATCGAATGGAGGCACGCCAAGCAGATACTGCCACTCGCGCGCAAACTGGCGCTTGTAGTAGAGATGCGCGTCATCGCTCACGCCATCAATCTTGTGACCGAACCAAAACGCAAGCTCTTTGCAGAGAATGAGATCATTCGGGTTGTAGCGAATACCCTTGTCGCGCACCAGCGAAATGCCCGAATTCACCCACGCCCAACGCTCTTCGGGCGTGTTGGTCATGACCGAAATGTTGTAGGCCATGTTGTGGCCGTGAAATGCCCACACATCTGGAAAGCGCGGCTGCAACTTGGTGATGAGGTCAGTGTCCGCCATCACTTCATAGAGAAGCCCCTTCTCT
>QWPU01000199.1 GCA_003671065.1 Planctomycetota bacterium
GGATTTCAGCCCGCAGCACAATGTCGGCGGATTGCGTGTCTTGCGAGTTGAGGTACTCGTCAAGTTGTTGCGTCGCGGCAACAAGAAACGAGGCGCTCACTTCGCCACCAAACGGCAGACGCTGGCTGAGACCCAGATCATTGATCATGCCGAAGGCATTGTCGAATCGTGAGCCATCACCCTCAGTGTTGAAATTCGCAGCGGTGGTGTTGGTCGGCAGCGGTTCCCATTGGTGCTCCTCGATAAGTAGTCGAATGGCGACGATGAGGTACGCCTCTTCTGCGGTGAGGTACTCATCGGCATGGGCGAGCGAGTAGTTCACAGCTTCATCGAAGGTAAAGGTGCGCGCGTTTGGTTCGCCTTGCGCCATGCGATCGAACCGAGTTGCGATGCTCGACGCGTCTTCTTCCTTACTCGGAATACTTTCAAACACCAGCGTGTCCGCGAACGGATTGACCGTGGAAGGCCGATCAGCGTCGGCAGGGAAGTCAGGGAAGTAAGAGCCTGGTTCGTAGCGACTCGCATCGATCTCGGGATAGATCGCGCCTCCACCAAGCACTTCTGCGCTCTGACGGAGCTTCTGAGTGGTCGATCGATCGATCGCTTCGAGGCCTGAGGAGCAACCCGCGACGAAGGCGAGAATCCCAACGAGTGCGGTCGCAGCGCTCAGTTTGCGCATGCGCGGTCGTGACAAGGAGTTGAGTGGCTGCATATCGCGACGCATTTGAGGGGGGCACTTGTACCTGTGGAAGGCCGACGCCGCTGCGCCGATTGCCATGAACACGGTGATCAAGGCAATGAATCTGACATCTCAGTTCATTTTTGCTCTCACTGTAGGTTTATGCAAAGTCTAAGGTGCCGATATGCCGTCCGTCACCTACGACTCTTCCAGTTTCATTATCACAACTTCACGCGCCGTGGCTCGCAGAATTGTGGTTGTTGCAGCCGCTTTCGACAGCGCACTGACCGATCCAAGCACATGGGCTACGAGCTGCGCGGCATTGCGCGCATCAGGCTTCAACACGATCGTTGTACGCGTGCCTTGGTCGCTTCACGAACCGACGCCTGATCGCTTTGACTTCACGGGCTCGCGTGATATTCGACGATTGTGTCTTGAGGCCGCGACCGCTGGATTGCATGTGATTCTGCGCATCGGTCCCGTTGTTGGTGGCTCATGCGCGTCAGGCGGATTGCCGAGTTGGATTGCGGAACGCGCGGGGTGGCGAGTGCGCGAATCGGATCCAGCGTTCATGCAGCGCGTGAGTCAGTATTGGCAACAGTTGAGTCGACAGTTCGTTGATCTTCAAGCCACGCGCACTGGTCCAACGAACGCGCGCCCCATCATTGCCGTTGGTCTTGAAGATGATTGGCGCTGCCTTGATGTAGATGTCGGGCGCGAGTACTTCCGATCACTCGTTCGTTTTGCGCGTGAGTTTGGCGTTGAGGTGCCGTTGATCAGCGCAAACAATTGTTGGTATTTGCATGAAGGCGTGATTGACGCGTGGAGCCAAGACGCGTCACTTCACCCTTCGCTCATCGAACTGCAGGAAGTGCAACCAGAGTCGCCTCGCGTGGCAATCATCACTCATGATCCGCTGCGTCGCACGAACGCTCCACTCGACTCGTACGCACTCGCGCGAACGATCAGCGCTGCGATTGCCGCTCGCGCTGAGATCATCGTCGATCATGCGGTCGCGCACGCGCATTGCGCCGCAACGAGCGCGCCCGGGCTTGCTGAGATTTCTGGTGTCGTCATTGATCGCGATGGACTCGGCGTCGCAAGCGCGCATGGACTTCGGCGCACACTCATCTTTGCGAGTTCATTCGGCGCAGTGCTTGCGCCGTTGCATTCGACGGCCACGCTTGAGCACGCGATTGATCCAGAGCGCGCCACGACGCCGATTGTGTGCACGCTTGCGGACGACACAAAGTCTCGCGTGAGTGTCGCGTTTGCGCCACGCGCGAGTGCGAAGAAGAAAAACGCGACAACACACGCAGTTGCGCATGAGGCGGCCGACGGTTCAACGCACGAGATCACTTTCGGGAGCGCGAGCGGTGTGGAGTTTCATGCGAGCGATATCACGATTGGTCACGCGCGACTTGAGCGTTGCACGGGCTCGCTCGTTGCACTCATGGGTGATGTGCTCGTGATCGCTGGTGAAGCGCGAACTAAACTTTCGCTGCAAGTGAGCGGAACGAAAGCGGTCGTCACAGTTGCAGCACTCGGCGCGATTCCAAAGAGTACGAAGATTCGATCACTGCATGTGATAGCGCTGCCATTTGGCTTGGCCGATGGCGTGGAGATCCGCGACGGTGCACTTGCGTTTGTCGATGAGCACGGCGTTCATGTCTGCGCGGTCAGCGCGGATGGCGCGGTGAAACGCTTGAAACCTACAGCGGTGAACGCGCGTGCAACAACTCCGATCACATTCACGAATGCGAAACAGCTTTCATTCGCAGGCTTGCGCACCGGTACTGACGCGAGATTCGCAAGCGCTGCCACGGCCGAATCACTCGGCGCGTATGGCCTCGATGGCGCTGATGGTTTCTATCGAGCCACATGGACCGAAGGGAAATCAGGCAAGGCTCGTGCAAAGGCGTCACTCGCTCTCACAGACGCATGCGGCGTTACGACGCATGTCGCGACTCAAAAAACTTCTCATACGCTCATCGCGGAAGTAATCGATGGTCAACTGCCTTCGCGCGGACCTCACTGTGGCGCGCGCGTCGGCGTGTTCGGCGCGCTTGTCGAAGTCACACCACTCAAGGGTGTGACATGCGCTGTTGTTGACATCCCCGCATTTGATCCTTCGTCGCTCGGACGATTCGTGCACGGCTACGACGCACGAGGCGGAATCCAAACATTGCAGTGGTCGTTCGCGGCGCGTACGAGCGCGGTGTTGCTTGAGTTGCCCGCGCTCACAGATGGCGTCGTGCGGCTCAACGGCGAGATCGTCGCGGTGCTTGGCGGATCAGCAGCACCTCACACGATGTTGCTCGACGGAGCGAAACTTTCGCCGAAACGCCCAGCGAAACTAGCGAAAGGCGAGAAGCCTCCGAAGGCGAAGAACGCAACGATGGTTGCTGGGAAGAACGAACTCTTGCTCGATGTTCACGCCGCGCTCGATGCGAAGACATTTGAGCGCGTGCGTAATGAACTGCAGATTTTTGAAGTGCACGATTCACTCAATGCGCAGTGGTCGTTCGCGCGAGTGAGCCAGCCCGCAACTTGGGTGCTTGCAACCGCAGTGAAAGCGACGAAATCACCAACCTGGTTTCGATCGACCTTCGAACTCAACGAACCTCGTGCACTCACGCTGACCGCGACGCATCTCAACGCACCGCGCATCTTCGTGAACGGCACACAGATTCTCTCGCACGAACGAAGCAGCGATCAGCACACGACGCGCACTGTGCGTATCCCCGCGACTCTTCTACGCAGCGGCACCAACGAACTCACGATCTTCGATCGCGATGGACGACTGCCGACGATTGAGTTGCGCTAACCGCGCTACAACGCGCTCGGATGCCAGACGGTTTTTAGTTCAACGAACGGCGCGATCGCGAAGGGTGAGTGCCAGAAACCATCGTCGGTAAACGCTGGCGCGTCGCGATACATGCACACGCGTTTGAGATTTTCGGCGCAGCCGAGTTCGAGTGCTTTCGCGTCAGCGGCGGGGAGGAACGCGCCGCTCACTGCTTGAATGTCCCGATGCGACGCGATCCATGGACAGAGTTCAGCGCGGAGACCCGTGAGGATGTTGATGATTCCTGCGGGAACATCGCTGGTCGCGAAGGTTTCGCCAAGAGCCGCGGCGAGTGGCGCGTTGGAGAGCGGCGCGATGACGATCGCTGCGTTTCCTGCGCAGATCACGGGAAGCATGAGGGTCATCACGGAGAGCATCGGTGTCGCATCAGGCACAACGACGGCGACCGTGCCCGTGGCTTCGGGCATGGTGAACACGAAGTACGGACCAGCAACTGGCTGCTTTCCACCGAGCACTGCAGCGATTTTGTCGCTCCAACCCGCGAAGCACACCGTGCGATCAATCGCGTGATCAACTTCTTTTGCAGCCGCGGATTTCGTGCGACCTTCGATCGCCGTGATAAGCGACACGAACTCCGCGCGGCGCGCTTCGAGCATTTCGGCGATGCGATAAATCACTTGCCCGCGGTTGTACGCGGTCGCTGCAGCCCACTTCACTTGCGCGGCGTTTGCGACATCCACTGCATCGCGCAGATCTTTGCGACTCGCGTGCGACGCGTGCGCGACGATGTTGCCGCGCGCATCTTTCACTGCAATCGTGCGTCCACTCTCACTGCGTGGAAAGGCTCCATTCACATAGAGCTTGAGCGTCTTGGCGACTTCGACTCGTGTGGTACTCATCGCGTGGCTCCTGACTTCAACGAGCGAGCGGCATCGCTGCCGAGCTTCACATACGCAAGCAATCCTTGGCGACCACCTTCACGACCGAAACCAGATTCGCGGTAACCACCAAACGGCGCAGTCGCATCGAAGCGATTGAATGTGTTCAACCACACGACGCCAGCGCTGAGACGATTCGCCATCTCCAACGCACGCGCGCCCTTCTCGGTCCACACGCCAGCACTCAAGCCATATGTTGTGTTGTTGGCGCGTTGCACCGCTTCTTCAGGCGTGCGGAAAGTCATGACACTCAACACTGGACCAAAGATTTCTTCGCGCGCAATTGTGTGCGACGGTTGCACGCCTGTGAACAGCGTCGGTCGGCACCAAAACCCCTTCGCAGGAAGGTCGCAGGGCGCAGTGAAGCAGTTCGCGCCTTCACTCGAACCCATCGTGATGTAGCGCTCAATCGTGTCAAGCTGTGCACGCGAATTGATCGCGCCGACATCAGTGTTCTTGTCGAGTGGATCACCCACGCGCAATTGCGCCATGCGTGCTTTGAGGCGCGCGATGAAGTCGTCGTGAATCGATTCTTCGACGAACAGCCGCGAACCCGCGCAGCACACTTCGCCTTGATTGAACCAGATGCCGCTCACGATGCCTTCAACAGCCTGATCAAGCGCAGCATCGGCAAACACGATGTTCGGACTCTTGCCGCCAAGTTCAAGCGTGAGTTTCGTGCCGCTACCCGCGCATGATTTCGCGATGAGCTTGCCGACTTCGGTCGAGCCAGTGAACGCGATCTTGTCGACACCCTTGCCCGCGAGTGCAACGATCGCGCGGCCCGCTTCAGGACCACCACTCACGATGTTCACCACGCCATCGGGCACGCCACACTCTTGCAAGATCTCGCCGAGCATGAGCGCTGTCATCGGTGTCGTCTCGGCAGGCTTCAACACGCAGGTGTTACCGCACGCAAGCGCTGGCGCGAGTTTCCACGCAGCCATCAAGAGCGGAAAGTTCCACGGAATGATCTGACCGCACACACCAATTGGTCGAGCGGTTGCACCCGCAAACGCATAACTCAACTTGTCGCACCAACCTGCATGATGAAAGAAGTGCTGCGCAACAAGCGGAAGATCTTCATCACGACTCTCACGAATCGGCTTGCCGCAGTTCATCGTTTCAAGCACAGCGAGTTCACGCGAGCGCTCTTGCACTCGCCTCGCCACGCGAAACAAAATCTTCGCGCGCTCTGCTGGCTTCGTCTTCGCCCACAAGGGAAAGGCCTTCCTTGCAGCCGCAACTGCGCGCGCAACATCCGCTGCGTTCGCATCAGCCACTTGCGCGATGCCTTGCTCTGTCGCAGGATTGATTGTTGTGAAGTACTTCCCAGACTTCGGTTCGACGAATTTTCCGCCGATGAAGAGGCCATAGACAGGCTTCAGCGCGGGCCTCACACTTTCGGGCGCGGGGGCATAAGCGAAAGATTCATGCATCACGGGTGTGAGTTTACAGCCATAATCCGCACTCCGCGAAGACGCGGCTGAAGGTCTACCCCGCATTCTGCCGACTGAGCACAGGACATCGCTAGGGACATCGCTAGGAACACGGCTTCGAAACATGGCTACCAACAACGCAACTACTGCAATCTCCCCGCCCCCACGAGCTGCTCGCGTGATTCTCACGCTTGACATCGGCGGGACCAACGCGAAATCGAAGTGCCCTCACTGGGAGAGCAAGC
>QWPU01000002.1 GCA_003671065.1 Planctomycetota bacterium
GGGCGCGCCGAACAAGGCGCGCCCCGTTTGCTTTTTGCAGCCGAGACACTGACGATTTCGCTATGACCACCGTCTATGTCGAGCTCGATATCAATCGCCCCGCTGCTGAAGTGTTCGCTGTGGCAAGTGACATCGAGCACTTCAAAGAACGCGCGCCAGCGATGAGGAGGCCCATCATGCGCAAGGCCGTGACGCGCATGCTGATGGATGACCTCGTGGCGATCAAGGCGTACTGCGAACGCTAGTGAGCGCCGCACCTCCAGTCCCCTCGTGCTGCATTCGATGTGCTCCTTTAATTTTTGGAGCAGCCGCGGTACAGTTGAGGTGGAACAGATCTCTTACTCGGGAGCGATCGGATGCACATCCAGCAACGAGAAACATCGGTAGCGGCGGCACGCGAAGTCACAGAACTATTGCTTCAATTGGCGGATGAAAGACCTGCCGTCCTTGATGCCTTGCGTGCGTTGTTGACCGCGCTTGCCGAACGGCCGAGGAATGAGCACGAATCGTCGGGCACTCCTGCGACGGGTCTCGCGCTCACTGTCGAGGATGCTCCTGCTGTCAAGGCCATGGCTCTCTCGATCATCGACACTCATGATCTCAGCGAGGCTGGAGGCGGATGCAAAAATACGATCATCGAGCCTTCTGTGCTTGCAATGACGCCGATCATTCAGCCGAAACCCCTTGGAGCACTCTCGACGGAAGCGGCGAACGGACTTTTGATGCTCACATCGAAGTTTGGCGGATTCGGCACTGCGCACGGCGGAATCGGGCCGAAGGGTCACTTCCAAGAGAAGTTCACTGTTACGTCGCCACTCAACGATCAGGCCACGGAAGCGCAAGACCTTTCGCGACTTGCTTCCTCACGCGCGAGGAAGCTCCGAATGATTCGAGGTTCGTTGCGCACCGCGAGTGCATTCCCCAACGCTGACAGCGCGCTCTCGCAACGAATGCTTCAAGACTGGCTTGCGGTGGATAGCGCGGTGAAAAGAATCGCGCCCTCCGCGCTCAAAGTCTGTGAGCGGTGGTACTCGCTAGTAGCGCGAGCGTTTAATGAACTCGCGCATTGGTTTGGAGCGTGCGAGCACCGCGTGATTACCGCAGGCGAACGTGAGCAACTCACTACCCGCATGCGTTGCGCAGCGCTCGCTCAAAAGGGGCTGCTGAGTTGGCTGCGCAAAGAAGCGTTTCCTGGCGAGAGCGCGATGAATGTCTGCGGTGTCCAAGATCTGGCATTCAGGACTCTCCGATCCTGGTCACGCTACACGAAGGACGGTGGATTTCAGATTCACTTGGCAGAGTGCTTGACGCTACATGTTGAAATCACGAGCGACGAGATCAGTCGGATTGATCGCGATCTCGAGAAGTTCGAATTGCAAGAGGCGCCACAGAGCACGCCCGATCGTCCTCGCGAAGCGAGCACGAACGGTCCTGTCGAAAAGTATGACTCAGTCGCCGCGGCCATCGAGGCGGCTCAATCCGACTTTCCGATGCGCCTCGTCATCACGCCTCGCGCGATTGATAGCGCAGAATGTTCTTCGTTCATTCGACCCGACGATGTCTACGACGCATTCGCAGCGATGCACTCAGTCGCGATCGCCATCTTTGACGGCTCAATCGGAAGCACGACTCCTCGGCAGGCCCTGCGTGATCGAGGCGTGATGTCGAAGCCCTGTAGCGCGGCAACGATGAAACGATTCGATCGCTTCTATCACGTGGAGTACAACAACGAGATGCTTGAATTGTCAGAGCACGTGACATTGGGCTGCAAGAGTGCGCGCACTTGCATTTCGATCCACTGGTGGGTCGATCTGCCGCGGGCGCGATTCATCATCGGTCACTGCGGAAAACACCTGCCGAACTCGCTCAGCTGAGCCGATATTCGTCAGCCATTCCACTTCAACTGCATCGGCCCTGTGTAGCTCGCGAGCGGACGGATGATGCGATTGGCAGCATGCTGTTCCATGATGTGCGCGCACCAACCGCTGATGCGGCTTGCGACGAAGATCGGCGTGTACTGCGGCACAGGGATGCCCATGATGAAGTAGGTCATTCCGCAGGGGAAATCGACATTTGGATGGATGTTCTTGTCGCGCAGCATGATCGCTTGCACGGTGTCACCCATGTCGAACCACTTCTTCGAATTGGGCCCCTGCTTGTCTGCGAGCTTGAGACCCCAACGGCGAAGGATGCCCGCGCGATGATCGCCATTCTTGTAGACGCGGTGGCCGAAGCCCATGAGTTTGCGCTTCTCGACAAACGCGCGCTGCATCCACGCATCGACGGTCATCGCGCCGCCTGCGCAATCGCGATCGACATCTTTCAGCATTTCCATCGCCATCTCATTGGCGCCGCCGTGGAGCGGTCCCTTGAGCGCACCGATGCCGCCGCAGATAGCGCTATGCATATCGGTTTCGGTGGACGCGATGGTGCGGCACGAAAATGTGCTCGCGTTGAAGTCGTGCTCTGCATAAAGGACGAGCGAGACATCAAGGATTTTTGCGGCGAGCGCATCTGGCTTGCTGCCGGTGATCATCCAGAGCAAGTTTGCCGAGTGATCGAGCGAGGCGTCGGGATCAAGCGGTGCCTTGCCTTCGAGCGTGCGCTGGCAGACGCCGATGATGGTGGGGATTTGCGCGAGTAAACGCTTCGATTTGCGCATGCCCGCGGCTGGCGAATTGTCTTCGCAGTCGGGATCCAAGTGCGAGAGAAGCGAAATGCCCGAACGCAGGATCGACATCGGATGCGCGTTGGGTGATTCTTTCGCGATGTTCACGATCGCCGCGCGCACGCTTGCGGGAATTGCGCGCATCGACGCGACTTCACTCTTGAACGCATGGAGTTCACTCGCGGATGGCTTATGGCCAACGAGCAAGAGATGCGCCACTTCTTCGAATGTTGCGTTGTCGGCGAGATCAGCGATCTCATACCCGCGATAGATAAGTTCAGTTTGCGTGACCGCGCAGATCGCGGTGTCGCCCACGGTCTGACCAGCAAGTCCGCGCGTGTCGACAGGTTTCGTGGCGGTGGCGGGTGCAGTGGTCATTGTCGAGTTCTCCAGCGAGTGTTGAAGTGCGGGCGACGCGTGCCGAAAAATGCAACGCGAAAGTAAACGGTGAGTCTACACAGACGGCTCGATCTTGCCGTGCCTGGGAGTCCCTCAATCCACGGAGTCCCTCAATCCACGGAGTCGCTCAATCCACGAACCATCGCGGTAAAAACAAACTCGCCGCGCAGTAATGCACGGCGAGTTTGAAAGTCCCACGATCGGGCGTCCCTAATCGTGGGTATGTGAGCGGCAGGTTCCCTTTCCGCCGTTCACGAGCAGCTAGTTCTAGAGATCTAACTGCTGTCCCTTTTTACCTCCGCCCGTCTTCAGGTCCCTCAACCCGAAGACTTGCGTACACAAGCGATTCCCTAAATCACCTGCGTGCTAGACGAATCTAGCGATGGCATTGTTCCGCAAAACCGACCCGCGTGTTGCCGTCCGTAACGAAAATCTTGAATTTTGTGCGGCGTGACCGCGATCTAGGGTGTTCGCCATCACTTATCACACGCGGCGGTTTGTTTGAGATCGACGCTGATGCCCGAGAACTACGCGCATCGACCGCTTTCCCGCCTGCGTGTGCGATTCGGCTGTTCTGCTGTGCGCAACCAATCGCGTTGACCAGCACACCATTCTGAAGCGATTGGCGCTTGTGCATCGCCAAACGACTGGCCTGTCCAGAACTCGGTCGCCCAATCGCTCGTCCAGCGCGGCGGCATGCCTGTCCTCTATCAGCGCCTGTCCTCTATCAGCCGCGCTTGAGCTGACTCGTAGACTGCGCAGATGCTCCTTCTGTTTGCGCGTGCAATGGCGTATCCGTTGCGACGACTCGGTCGAACCGCCGCATTTCTGCTCGCTGCAAGTTCTTGCCTGTCCACAATTGGAGTTGAACCGCAGCGCGCGTTGGCGCAGGCCGCCGTCGAAGGCGCCCCCGATTTCTACAGTCGTGCTGGTCGCGAATGGCGCTCGAAGCATTACCGCGTGCTCAGTGATTTGCCGAAGGATGTTGCGTCGAGCTATGCGCAGCACCTCGATCTGTTCTATGAGGAGTACTCGCGCCGCCTCGCGGGCATTCCGCAGCAAGCGCCCGAAGTGCCTTTCGTGCTGATGTTTGCCAACGAACGCGATTACCTCAACATCCTGCGCACGAACTACGGCATCAACGCCACGGGCAGCGGCGGCATGTTCTTCATGTCACCGCGCGGCGCCGCGCTCGCGTTCTTTGTCGAAGGGCTTCCGCGGACGCGCGTGCTGCATGTGATTCAGCACGAAGGCTTTCATCAATACGCATTCAGTCGTTTCACGAACTTGCTTCCGCCGTGGGTCGGCGAAGGAATGGCGGAGTTCTTTGGCGAAGCAATCGTTGTCGACGGCCGAGTGATTGTGGGGCAAGCCAGCCCAGGACCCGTGAGCGCGATCAAGACCGCGATTGAAAGCGCAACGACTGTCGACTTCTTGCGCATGCTCACTATGACGCACGAGCAGTGGAACGAAAATGTGCGCGGTGGCAATGCTGCAGTGCAATACACGCAAGCGTGGTCGATGGTGCAGTTTCTTGGATGGGCGGAAAATGGGCGCTACATGCGTGGGTTTGAAACCTATCTGCGATTACTGCACAGTGGCATGCAAAGTGATCGCGCGTTTGTGCAAGCGTTTGGCACGGACGATGTTGCAAGTTTCGAACGCACATGGAAAGACTGGGCACGGAAATGCCAGCCCACTGCGTTTGGGACCGCGGCACTTCGCATTGGTTTTCTCGCTGAAGGACTGCGAACGCTTGCGCGCGATGGCGTCGCGGTGACGGACCTCACTGATCTGCTCGCCAAACTTCGCGAGCGAAAATTCACGGTCGACATCACGGTCCACGGACGCACGACGACGCTGAGCGCGGACGACGAAGTGCTTGACATCCCGCAAGACGAACTCGCAAAGACCAAGCCCGTGTTTGAGATGCAGGCGTCGAAGCCGCTTCGAGGTTCGACGAAAGAGAAGCAAGCAGAACAGTTGCACCCGACGCCAGCAGTGATCACGACGCGTGGTCTCGAGCCGCGCGAACTCGTGCTTCAATGGACTCGCACGAAGGGGCTCGATGATTTTAAGTATGAGCTTCTCTCACCGAAGGAAGCCCCGAAGCCGCCGAAGGTTGCGAAGCCTGCGCGTGAGAAAAGCAGCAGTTAACCCGGGAAATTCCACTGCGTGCCTGGCGAGTAGGACATCAAGTCGTAGAGCTCGTTGCGCGTTTGCATGCGCGGTAGCGACGACTCAAATCCGCCGTCACGCGCAAGCGACTGCAGACCTTCATCCACTGCCTTCATCGCCATACGCATCAGTGACAGCGGATAGATGACGATCGCAACACCAAGCGCCGTGAACTCATCACGCGTGATGAGCTTCGTCTTGCCAAACTCCGTCATGTTCGCGAGCGTCTTGCCAGGTGACGCTTTCATGAAGCGCGCGAACTCACCCGCGTCGTGCAGACCTTCAGGGAAGATCATGTCGGCGCCTGCTTCGCGATAGAGATTCGCGCGAGCAATCATGTCTTCGAAACTCGTGACATGCCGCGCATCGCTGCGCGCGATGATGACGAAATCCTTGCTGACACGATGCGTCGCCATCGCAGCAACCTTGTCAGCCATCGCGCTCGCGCTGATGAGATCTTTGCCATCAAGGTGACCGCAACGCTTAGGAAACACTTGGTCTTCAAGATGAAGTGCGGCAGCACCTGCGCGTTCATACTCAATCACCGTGCGAATGCAGCATTCGATTTCGCCGTAGCCAGTGTCGGCATCAGCAATGACAGGAAGCCCGCTCGCATCGCTAATCTCACGAATCGTGCGACACATTTCGGTGAGCGTGATGAGACCGATGTCGGGGTATCCCGCGACATTCGCTGTCGCGCCGCCTGAGATGTATGTCGCGTGAAATCCAGCACGAGCAATGGCGCGCGCGACCAGCGCATTGAAGGCGCCTGGCACGAACACGGTGCCGCGCGACATGAGTTCACGCAAGTTCGCGGCTTGACTTTGATTCGGCATGCGCGGAATGTAAAGCGTCAGCGCACTCGCTGCTTACGAATACGATTTCACGACGGTCGCGCCTGGGTAGTAGCGCGCGAGAATGGCGTTTGGCTTCGAGCCTTTTTTCGCCATCGCTTCGGCGCCGTATTGGCACATGCCAACACCATGACCGTGACCGCGGCCCGTGATGACAAGGTCGCCCGCGAGCACGAGTGGCTCGAAATTAGCGCTTTTCACGCGCTCTTTCGAAGGACGCAGTTCGGATGGGTTCGCAGGATCCGCGTTGAGGGCGTAACGCAATCGCTCGGCAGTAACCTCATGCACTTTGCCCTTGGCATCAGTGATCTTGAAACTCACAGGCCGACCCGCAGGATTGCGCGCGCCAAGATCGACTCGACGAATGCCATCCACTTTGAAGAGCGACGCATAGCCTTCGACGCGTGCCCATTCGGGAAGTGTTCGCGCAAACGCCGCCACCGCAAAGCTTGAACGCCATCGGTAAGTCGGTGAAGCCGAGCAGCAATCCTTCGAGTCCTGCTTCGACACTTGCAATGGCGCGATGTCGTGCAAGATCGAACTTGAAATCGCATCGCGCGCGCTCGCACGCTGACCGCCGCAGCAACTGGAGTAGTACGCGGGAACGATGCGCTGTTCAAAAAGCAAGACCTGTCCGCGCGTCGCTGCCACCGCATCAAGACTGCGCTGATGCGTCGTCGCGCCAACCCACGCTTGCCCCTGCTCGCCCGCAACCACATCGTAATGACGGCGACCGCGCCAACGCTCCGCTTCGCACAACGCCCAACTGCGTGCGGCAATCGCTTGCGCGTTATGCGTGTTCGCGGTCCACTTGTTGAACAACTCGCGGCTGATCACGCCTGGCAGATATGTCTCCATCGCGACTTCATGCACGATATCCACGGGCGTTTCGACATCGGAGAGTTGCGGTACGAGGCGCAATGTGCCTGGCCATTCACTTCCGTACACACGCAATCGTTGCGGCTCACCTCGAAGCGCTGTGATTTCCAGCGTGGCCCGCGAGGTCACGCCGATGCTCTTTGCGCGCTTGCTTCCCGCGGCTTCAGTGACCTTCCATCCTGCAGCGGTCCACAAGAATTCAACTGGGCTCACAGCGACAATGCCTGCACGGCCAGCATCCGCTTCAATGATCCAGATCGAAGCTCCAGGTCCACTCACTTGCAACTTCGGATCAGCCTTGGGAAGACCGCCAGTGCGAATGCGAATCGCGGGCTCCGATGTTGGCGCAAGCGGACGCTCCATCGGCGGCAGAGGCTTCGCAACCGGGCCTGCTGGCGTTTCTTCGACGGCTTCAACCTGCGCCCCCTTGGCTCCCGCAGGCTCAGCAATAGGCTGCGTCGATGCGGTCTTGGAAGCCCCACCAGCAGCCCCCGCAGCATCGGGCTTGCTCCCAGCATCCGCGCCGTTCCCACGCGGCGGACGCATTCCTTGCGGTTGATCACACCCAACAACAACAGCGACAGCCCCCGCTGCAGCAACTGCAGTGGCAAGGAGGAAAGTTCGTCTGTTCTGATCGAAGGCGTGCGAGTCCATGCAGCCACCATTCTCGTGTAAGAACTGAGTTGTTCTCTCTATTGCGCGAGTCCGAGACACTCGGATCCCCGCACGCAATTACGAGAGTTGTCGCAGCGAAAGTCCGTGCTGCTGAAGTCGTTCGCGAATCTCGTGCAAGCTCGTCGCGCCGAAGTTCTTCACGCCCATCAACTCGGCTTCAGTGCGCGAAGCGAGTTCGCCAATCGAGCCAATGTTGAGAAGTTGAAGCGCCTTGCGCGCGCGAACCGAGAGTTCCAATGCGCTGATCGGCTTGTTGAGCGTGGTCTCAGGAACAATGGACTTGAGTTCATCAAGAATGTCCTTGCGCACGCCCGACTTGCCCTGGCCATCGAGGCCTTGACCAAGACGCAAACCCTTTGTGGAAAGCATCGCCTTGATTTCGACCAGCGATTGCTCGCCAAAATTCTTGTAGCTCAGAAGCTCGGCTTCGGTGATCTTCAAAAGATCGCCAAGCGTGCGAATCTGCATCTTCTTCAGGCAATTTCGCGCGCGAACCGAGAGTTCGAAATCAGTGACAGGCGTATCGAGAATTGCATTGCCCAGACCAATTGGTCCGCCTTCGCTCTCGACTTGCATGTGCTTGCTCGCTTGCACATCCTTGAGGAAGAGGCGCGCACGGCTGTGGTTTGGATCGGTGTCGACCACTTGGATCAGCAGGCGCTCGGCGCGGAGAAACTCGCCGCGGTCTTCGCAGATCACTGCGAGATTCACAAGCGCGTTCACATGCGGCTTCTTGTTGTTCGTGAGCTCGGTGTAGAGCGCGACAGCTTCGTTCTCTTCGCCACCGAGATCGAGCAAGTAGGCAAGATTAAAGGTGATCGATTGATCGTCAGACAGCTCACGCGCGGCGCGATACTGCTGCACCGCACCATCACGATCGCGTGCTTTCTCAAGGCGCACTGCCTCAGCAACATGCTTCTTCACAGCCTCAGGATTTCCTGCCTTGCCACCAATCACCGTGTCGAGTCCGCTCATCGAAATTTGATCCTGCTGTGAAATTTTGCTTTGCGCGTGGCACTAGCCAACATCGCTATCGAAGGGGCGAGTGTAGCCATAACGGCAGCGCTCAACCATGCACGCGCCGAGCCTCGGCTCCCATAACCGCTTAGTGATTTTCCGCTTCACCTTTGAGCAAGTGAAGTCGTCGCCAACCGCCGCGCTCGAAGCGAGTCGCAACGACGACGCCGAGGATAATGATGTACACCGTCGCGGCAATCCACGGTCCTGTCGAAGCAAGATCGGGGCGCAACCGCGTCATCGCAACGCCGCCGCCGACGATGACGACCCACGAGAGAATCACGGTCGCAAGGCCTGGAAACAGCGTGTCGCCCGCGCCGCGCAGCGCACCGATGTAGACGATTCCGACACCGTCGAGCATTTGGAAGATGGCGGCGCAAATGAAGATCGTCGAGCCGATTTCGCAAATGCGCGCGGCTTCAAGGAGCGGCACGCTGCTGTCAATGAACACGCTGGTGAGTTGGTGGCGAAACACGATGAAGACCACGGCGCAGAGCCCCATCCACAGCAGCGCCATGCCGACCGCGATATGAGCGGCTCGGCGCGCGGCGTCGAGGTTCCCTTCGCCAATGTGCTTACCCACAAGGCTTGTAGCCGCCGACGACAGCCCCACCGCGGGCATGAAGGAGATGTGCACGAAGCGCATCGCGGCCCAACCCGCGGTCATGTGCTCGGTGCCGAAGCCGCCCGCGAGGATCGTCATAAAGATCGCCCAACACACCATTTCGTTGGCGAACTGCAATCCCGCAGGCCAGCCGAGTTGGATGATTTCTTTCATCGCGCCGAAGTCAGGCCGCCACGCGTGGCGGATTCCGAGCTCAGCGTCGAGCCTGCGCGAGAGAAAGACCCACAGCGGAATGATGGTTTCCACCGCGGTGCCGAACAGCGTTCCAATGGCGGCGCCCATAACGCCGTACGCGGGGATCTCCACCCCGAAGGTCATCCAGTATGGGACAGGCAAGTCAAAGTTCGGTGCGCCTTGCGAGCCGAAGATCAACGCGTAGCTCGCGACACAGTTTGCAATGTTGCCAGCAATTGCGGCGATCGTCACCACTTTCGGGCGCTGCAATCCAAAGAAGAAATGCGAGAGCGCCTTTGCGCCCACGGTGATGAAACCGCCAAGCAGGAGGATGCGCGCGTACGAAGTTTCGATCTCAACGAGCGCGGGCTCGTGTCCCATCGCGCCGAAGAGGAGTCCGAGGCAACCCGCGTAAGGCAGCAGTACGCAGCACCAGAAGATGACCGCGATCCACATTCCCGCCCAGCCGTAACGCGCAATCTCGCTGCTTCGCCGCGCGCCAACTCGCTGCGCCACCAGCGTGTTCACAAGCGCGAGCGTTCCAAACGCCGCGGAAATCGGCGCCCACGACCACATCCCACCGTTGCCCTGCGCCGCAACTTCCAACGGACCCAACATCGACACCATGAGGCTGTCGACGAACTGCATCGCCGTGTAACTGAGCATCGCAATGACGGTGGGCCACGCCTGCGCCCAAACTTCTGCGATATCAGAGCGACGCGGGATCATGGCGCGAAGGGTAGCGAGTCAAGATCAGCAAGCGCGCGCCCGCACTCACAACTGCGACATCGCCATGTCGCTCTCGACGGTCTCCGTCTGCTCGGGTGCGTGGAGCGCGTGAGCCATGCAGTCGAGCGTGGCGACCTTTGCCATCTCAGTTCGCGTTGCGTTCGCGCAGTAATTTGTCGTGATCTTCCCTGCTCGTGCAGCCGCGAGGTCAAGCGCGATTTGCGATTCGCTTCTCGCGTACTCGACGGTATCGATTGCTTGTTCGAAGCTTTGAAGTCGACTCTTCGCGTTCTCGAATGAGCCGGCTTTCTCGAGCCAGGTTGCGCCTGGGAGCACGATCGTTGCCATTGCGGTGACTGTGTTTGGAAGCGTGTCGATCGAGACGATCGTCGCAACATTTTTGAGCGCAGCAGCCATCGAAGGCGTCACCCACGCGCTTGCATAGTTGCCTGTGACAATCGCGCCGCCGTAGCTGCCGCTTGCGAGTGCCGACTCGAAGCCTTGCGCGTTGGCCACTGGCTTACCGTTGGCAAGCGCTTCCAACACGCGACGCACTCCGCGCGCATTTGGCGCTTTTTCCGCGCGAATCGTGAAGCCGCCTGGAAATGTCTTGTCTTCACCGTTGAATGGAATCGGTCCAACCGCGAGCAACGCATCGGCATCAACGCTCAACGCGTAACGCGCCAAATGAAACGCATCTTCGCACGACAACATCGGACTCACCAGCAGCGCGAGATTCTTCTTCGTCACCGTTCGCAGCGTGGTCATCGCGCTATCAACAGCCGCAAGCGCAGTGCGCCATGCTTCCACTGGCTTGAGCACATCGAACGCTTCTTTGCCGCGAATTGACGGCATGGTGATGCGCGCATCAGCGTGCACGAACTTCCAACCGTAGCGCACTTCATCGGTGATCCACCACTGGTTCACCGCCTCGTTCACGCGCGGCTTGATGCGATACACGCGGCCTTCATTGTGTTCGACAGAAATATTGTCGCCGCTGGCAGTAATGCCGTCGATCGACGCGGTCTTCTTCAAGAACCACACGCGCTGTTGGAAGAGGAAATCTTTGTCGAGCAGCGCGCCCACTGGGCAGAGGTCAACGACATTTCCTGCGAGCTCATTGTCGAGCGCCATGCCTGGAAAGATGTCGATTTGCTCGGTCGAACCGCGGCCATCGACCATGAGTTCATTCGTGCCCGTGACTTCACGCGTGAAGCGCACGCAGCGAGTGCACATGATGCAGCGATCGCTGTAGAGCAGAATGTTTGGGCCAACATCCTTCTTCGGCTGCTTGTTTTTCGCCTCTTGGAAGCGGCTTTCGCTGCGGCCGTATTGGTACGAGTAATCCTGCAAATGGCACTCGCCCGCTTGATCGCACACAGGGCAATCCACAGGGTGATTGATGAGCAAGAGCTCCATCACTGACTTCTGATTGGCGACGGCTTTCGGGCTATCGGTGTAGACCACCATGCCCGCTGCGGCGGCTTGCTGACATGTTGGAACGAGCTTTGGAAACGGCTCAAGCTTGCCCGTCTTCGAGTTCGGTTGCCAGACTTCGCCGAGGCAAATGCGGCAATTCGCCACCACCGAAAGACTCGGGTGATAGCAGTAGTGCGGCACTTCGATGCCTTGATCGAGTGCGGCTTGAAGGATCGTTTGTCCAGGCGTGAAGGGATACTTCTTGCCGTTGATCGTGAGCTCAGCCATAGCGTTGCAATGTAGCGCAGACGCACGGGGTTGGCGCGGCATCAATCAACTGAAGGGAGCGTCGCGAAGAGCAGTGCGATTCGCCCCGGCTTGCAGGAGATTTCGCGAACTTCGATGCGGCGATCATCGGCTAATCGGAAGCGTGCAATCGCGTGCGGCGAACTTGCGGCAAGGTGCGATTGCAGTGCAATGGTGAGTTCGGAGGCGAGTCCAGGAATCGGGAGACGGCCGATGCGCGGGGTCGCAATTGAGACCGCGATGCGTTCGTCTTCAATCGAAGGCGTGAACGCGAGCGATGCGATGAATGGGCCGTATGGCTGCTCGACTTGGAGCGCGTCTGTGGTGCTAGCGATACGAAGCGCGGTGATCGGCGTGAGATCAGCAAGCGTCGGATCATGCTCAATCCATTTGGGTAAACGCGTCGCGAGCCACGCATTGATGTCGGCGGGATCGATCGCGATTGCCCATTCCTCCCCCGCTGGTCGGACTTTGGTGATCGCTGCGGCGAGCGCGTGCTCGAAGGCTTCAGCGCGTGTAACTGCGTCAAGCGGAAGTTGTGCTCGTTGTGATGGAGGAAGGCACGCAAGCGCGATGATCGCAAGCAGCGCGCCGCCAATGAGAGCAAGCGCGAAACGAATTCGACGCGGTGATTCAAGCCTTGGCCCTTCGAACAATTCGTGCACGCGGCAAATGATAGTGACTCACTGCGCAGAGACTTTGGCGCGCGTCGGTACGCGTCAACACTTCAACGCGCGAGTGCGGTCTCGGCGGGTCATGCAAGCGGTTTCATGCGAGCAATCACACGAAGCGCTTCACAACCAGCGTGTCATTCTGTCCGCCGAAACCGAAACTATTCGAAAGACAGATGTCGACCTTCGCTGCGCGTGCATGATTGGGCACATAGTCAAGATCAAGATCAGGATCAGGCGTGCCGTAGTTAATCGTGGGCGGCAGCATGCCTTCGCGAATCGCAAGCACGCAGGTGATGAACTCAACAGCACCTGCCGCGGCGATGAGATGACCCATCATGCCTTTGATCGAGCTCATCGGAATGTCTTTCGCGTGCTCGCCGAAAACACGCTTTACGCCGCGCGTTTCGATCGAATCGTTCTCTTTCGTGCCTGTGCCATGCGCGCTGATGTAATCAATCGCCGCGCGACCATCGGCTCGACGCGCGTTTGGATCAATGCCCGCCTGCTTGAGCGCAACACCCATCGACGCCGCGCCGCCGCGGCCTTCAGGTTGAATGTCAGTGATACGAAACGCATCCGCGCTCGAGCCATAGCCCGCAACTTCCGCAAGTGGCGTCGCGCCGCGAGCGAGTGCGTGCTCAAGGCTTTCGAGAATGATCATGCCCGAGCCTTCGCCCATGACGAAGCCATCTCGCGTCTTATCAAACGGTCGCGACGCTTTCGTCGGATCGCCCTTCGAAGTCGACAGCGCGGTGAGACGATTGAAGCCCGTCACACCGAGCACATGAATCATGGTGTGCGTGCCGCCTGAAATCATCACATCCGCGTCGCCGCGTTGAATGAGCGAGAAGGCCTCGCCGATCGCTTGTGTGCTCGCCGCGCACGCCGTGAGACAGTTGAGCGCTGGACCGCGCGCGCCGAATTCACGCGCCAAATGCGCGAGCGGCATGTTGGGCTCCTGCTCAACTTCACACATGCGATTCATCGCTTTGTGGGCAAAATCAGCCCATTTCACGCCGTCGATCGTGCGGGTCGCTTCATCGAAGCCTGCAATGTTGGACGCCGCGTAGTTCTCAAAATCAACGACGCCTTCACCTGCGCCGAGATACAAACCGACGCGCTTCTTGTTGAGCGCGGAGTAGTTTCCAAGACCCGATTGCGTCCATGCTTGGCACGCGGCGCCGAGCGCGAATTGCGAGTTGAGTCCCGCAGTCGCATGCACGCTCGCATCACGCACAAAGCGAGAAATGTCGTAGTCCTTCACTTGCGCGGCGAAGGTCGTTGGAAAAGTGCGCGCATCAAAGCGCGTGATCGCGCCCATGCCTGATTCGCTGTTCATCAAGCGTCGCCACACGCTGTCGATGTCGTGACCCATCGGCGTGACCCATCCCATGCCAGTGACAACAACGCGGCGAGATGAAGCAGAATCTGGATCAGTGGAAGTCATCGTGCATTGAACTCAGTTAAATTTCGAAACAACCACAGCGCTGTTCTGCCCACCAAGACTCGGCGTGCACACCAACACGTGACGCAACGCGCGTGATTCACTTGCGGTTGCCACAGCGTTGAGCGAGCCCGTGTTCGTTGAATTGATGCGCGCAGGAAGACGTTGTTCGCTCACGCACTTCGCAGCCACACTTACTGCAATTGCGCCGAAACCAGCGCATGTTGCGCCGATGATTGGTGCAAGCGTGACGAGTGGTTTCGTTGAAACGCTCGCGCCAAACACTCGCGTGAGTGCAGCGCGTTCGAGTTCGTCAAGCGCGGGAACTCCGCAGCCGTAAGGAATGATTGCGTCGATGTCGTCGGCGCTGACGCCCGCGTCGCGCAGCGCGGCTTCAATCGCATCAGCAAGCGATTCACCGCTCGCATCCGGCAGCAATCCAACAGTGTCTTCGCACCAACTTTGCGAAGCGCCCGTGCCCGAAAGCCCCGCATGAATGCGGGCGCCTCGCGCAATCGCCGTCTCCTCCGCTTCAACGACAAGAAGCCCGCCACCTTCGCCCACAAGTCCACCGATCGCGGCAACATCAAACGGTTTCACCACGCTCGTTGCGTCATCATCGACGGAGCAGATCGCTTGACGACCCGCATGTTCTTGCCGCAAATACGCCATCGGATTGAGCTTGCTGTCGGCGCCGCCGGAGATGCATGCATCGGCTGCGCCGCGCTCGATCACGCGCTGGCTTTCAGCAAGCGACAGTCCCGCGCTCGCTTCATTGCAGGTGATCGTGTTCGATGGACCTTGGCAATCGTGAATGATCGTGACATGGCACGCGAGCATGTTCGGCAGATACTTCAGCAGCCACAGCGGCGTCAGTTCTTGCATCCCTTGCGCGCCCCATTTCGAAGGGTCGAACACTCCATTGGCATCACGCGACGTCACAAGCGCGGCTGTGAGTTCATCGAGTTCCGCCGCAATGAGACCCGCGCCAATGTGGCAACCGAAACGATCCGGCGCAATCGTCGGCGCAACATCAGGATCAACGCCGCGCGTGATGAGACCCGCGTCCTTGATCGCAGTAGCCGCACCGCCAACAGCGATTTCAATATCGCGCGCCATGACCTTCGTCGCCTTGCGGTAACTCTTCGGCACGAACTCCTTCACATCAAAGGTCGCCGGAAGTTCGCCCCCCGATGCCGCACGAAATCCACGCGCATCGAAGCCGCGCATAGGTGCAAGTGCAGAGCGCCCTTCGCAGAGCGCGCTCCAAAGTGGCTCAATGCCAACGCCATGCGCCGTGACAGGACCAAGACCAGTAATGACCACACGGCGTCGCGACATAGGGGGCGGAGTATAGAAAGGACTGCAGATGCGGGCGCACGTCGAGCGAATGTGACGCGCGGCCGAGTCAGATGCGGACGCGCATCAGCCAAGCGCGCGAACTGAAATCTCAGCGCCAGGAAGCACCAGGTCTTCATCAGCCGCTGCCACCAAGCAACCGCACGTCGGGGAGACTTGCAAGAGACGAATTGGCATATCTGTGGTGTTCTTCAATCGAAAGACATGTTCGAGCGTGCCATCGTTGCTGCCGAGGTCAACGGTGCCGAAGTTGTGCGCAAGAAGTCCGTCAAGTGCAGCCCGCACAACGTGAGCGGGTTTCGCCGTTGCCTGCTGCCACATCACACCGATCACTAGAAAAAGAGCCGCAGCAAGAATGAAGAGCAGGTACGCGCTGCGACGATGCCTTGCGCGTGTCAATGAATCGCTCATATCGTTGCTCGCGCACCGCGCCCGCGGCGGAGAAGGAATACGCCCGCCACCACGAGCGCAATCGCCGTACTCAGGGCGACCACGAATGCTCCACGCAATGGCGCTTCATTGGGGGAGGGCTTCTCTGCCGCTGCAGCGCGTGCCAATGCTCCAGGAAGGCGTGCATCCGCGACTTCGGGCAGCGAGCCTCTTCGATTCACTGCGGTTCGGACCAATTCTGACAGACGGTCGCCTGGATGCTCCATGAGCGGCTCCTTCAATTCGTACAGGACGCCCTCGAGATACAGCAGCGGCGTCCCGATCTTAAAGCTCATGTTGAGGCGGTCATCCCACACACTGGTACCGAGAGGCATCGGTGTCACAAACAGCGATTCGTCGATCTCCTCAGGAGTCAAGCGCTTGAAGTCAGTCCGATGATAAGTCTTCATGCCCTTCGTGGGCACGGGTCTCTGGCGAGTAGGGTCGGCCATACTCCAGCCTTGGAGGTCAGCTGTATCAGGAATGAAACATCCGTCAAT
The DNA here is from genome assembly GCA_003671065.1 of Planctomycetota bacterium. Taxonomy (GTDB): domain Bacteria; phylum Planctomycetota; class Phycisphaerae; order Phycisphaerales; family SM1A02; genus QWPT01. The sequence continues at coordinate 16,330 of QWPU01000002.1, forward strand.
TTCCTTCCAGGAACGAACGGTATAGGTCTCTCGGACTCGCGGCTGTTCGCGATCACCGTCGACGAATCCTTCGATGGTGTAGGAGATGAAACGAAAGTTCGGAGCGAGTGCCGCTTGCACCTCAAATCGTGCACCCTTTCCAAGTGCCTCCATTGCCTCGAAGCGATAGTTCAACACGCCGTCAACGATCGACTGGGCGATGCACCGGCCTGCGCGGACCTCGCGTGCAATCTCCGACCAAGGCGTACATCGACCGTCGATCTCATTGAAAATGAAACCGTATCCCCACGGATCTGGAGACGTCGCTTCAGACAACAGCGACACGCTCGCTTCCCCTTGCACGCGATGCGTCCACGTGCCGTCGGCCCACACATTCTCCTGGAGATAGCGTGTCGGAGCATCCGAATCACTCAGTCGAGTTCGCAGCGAATACAAGCGCTTTCCTGCTGTCACGAAGCGAATGGATTCCGATGTTTCGCGCTTCGCACTCTCCCACGGCGAGTTGTCAGTCGCGGGCTTGCGCCCCAGCGAACACACCTCAAAGGTCGTCTCAAAGTCGCCGCGCAAGACATCGTTTGGATTCGAAAGCAGATCAGCGAGCCTGTCCGCGGATATCGGCGATTCCGTAGAGGATGATTCCTGAGCGGAGTCGACGGCAGCGCCATCCGCCTCACCCACGACCGCACCCACGACCGCACACCAAGGCGCTACGACATACATGAGAGAGACAATCACATTTGGCCGCAGTCGTCCTCGCGCACTTCCTTGCGCACTTCGTGGATTGACTTGACGCCTTTCGCGTTTGCCGACTTCGGCACTTGCATGAGCGTCATCCGTCGCACGCTTTGCGTGATGACTCCCGCAATCGTTTCGAGTGTGACGCCGAGCCCATGGTTGCGGCGATCGGACCGCATGACCTCTCGGCTGCGCGCGCGATGCACTAAAACTCAATCCGCTCCCCCTTCACCACGCATCGCTTTGAAGTTGCCACTGCGTCATCGAAAGCCTGCAACATGTCCGCACCAACGATGCGTCGCTGCGATGCAACGAACGCATCATTCAATGTGCGCAGACGCGTAAGAACCTCTCGATCAGCCTCGAGCTCGCCGCTCATGCGTTGGGTGAGAACGTTCGCGTGCGCAGTGGCGTTCTGAGCGACTTCCGCGATCATGATGCGTCGCAATGAGGCTCGACCATCCTCACGCTGCTGCACATGAGTTGCATACGCCGCTTGGGCCGCAGCGCGCTCAGACAGCGCAAGGACTGCGGACGACATGAGCCATTCATGCATGAGATCTGCGCTCTTGGCGGCATAGGTGTACGGAAAGTAGCTCGCAAAAAAATGCGTGCGCCACAGGACGGCACTCGCGTGATCTCCGTTGGATTCCATCACATCTGCGACCGCAAGGGCAACCCGTTCGTTCACTCGCCAGAGTTCGACGAAGCGATGGCTTATGCGATTCCACAGGCGACTATGCCCTTCGAGATCACCACTGATCTTGGCGACGCGCGCGCGATCGTGATCCTCCAGGTCGCTCCAGAATCGCGCGTGTAACAGCGCATCGCTCTCGCCGGTGTAGTGAGCGAGCAATGTCGCAACAACAACGCGCGCCTCATTTGAGACGGCGGACTTCGGCAATGGATGCTGCTCGCTGAGCACGAACCATCCCCTGCATGACGTGTGCATCGCGGCGCAACTTTCCGCGAGCGTGAGGAGATCGGCATGCGCCGCGAGGTCGAGCATGCCTCGACTGTGGTCCGCACCGCGATTGAGCATGATCGATCGACGCCACGCACGAATCTCGTCACCGAGCTGCCCATGCGACTCAACGTCGATGGAAGATTGAAGCGACGACTCAAGGTCTGAGAGTGCTGAGATCATCGCGGGCTTTGCCGCGGCGAATGCAGCGCGGCCACACGCCGCAATCTCGAGCAGCGCCGACGTGTCCGCGTTGCGCTCCGCGCGCGACAGCATCGAGAGGCGCGCAAACTGCTGCCCCGCTGATTGCAGACGCAGAGTGAGATCTTTTTCGATGGCACCCTGTCGCGCCCGGTACGCGGCGTATGCCTCGTCCGCTGCGGCACGCGCGCTGCTCGAGAGTTCGAGTTTGTCACAGATTTTCGAGAACGACAACGTGTTGAGGTCAAGCACAATCAACTCACGCGCGAGCTTCGCAACGATGTGTTTTGAATCGGTTTTCGTGCCTAGCTCTGGAGAAGACTCGTCGCTCGTCGCCTCTTGCGGGCGCGGCTGCATGCTGGCTAGGTCGCACGCATTGCGCTGCGCGGCCAGCGAATTCGCCGCAAGCAACACCAATAGTCCGATCGAGTGCCGCAGCCGCATACACCACATGATGTGCGCGAGTGTAACCGTGTGAGTCAAACTGCGAACGGGTCGCTTCGAGATGAAGTCGTGGACAGGTATCTTTTTTCGCCATCAGACTGTTACCGCGCGCCGAGTGACACCTACGTTGCGTTGCCCCGTGGCGTACGCCGCGCGATCAACATCGCAAGTTCCAACGCTTGCTCGTAGTTGAGCCGCGGATCGACGCTCGAGCGATAGGCCCGCGACAGATCGTCGTCAGCGAGCCCTCGAGCGCCGCCCGTGCATTCCGTCACATTTTCACCAGTCAGTTCAACATGCACGCCCGCGAGATGCGTGCCTTCATTGCGATGGATCTCAAACGCTTGCTCAACTTCCGCAAGAATGTGGCCGAATTTGCGGGTTTTCACGCTCTTCCCCGCCCATGCACCACTGGAGGGCACAACGGTTTCCGTGTTGCCGTGCATGGGATCACATACCCACACGACATTGAGCCCCGCGTCGCGCACCGCTCGCACCAGCGGCGGCAACTCACGACCAATGCGATGCGCACCAAAGCGCGAAATCAGCACCACGCGGCCTTGTTCGTTGTCAGGCGAGAGCGCGCGAATCGTCGCAAGTAGCGCTTCGACCGTTGCATCAGGACCAACTTTCACACCGACAGGATTACGAATTCCTCGGCAAAACTCGAGATGCGCGCCAAGACGGTCACTCGTGCGCATGCCAATCCACGGCAGATGCGTCGAAAGATTGAACCAACCTTCGCGCCGAGGCACTTGCCGCGTCAGCGCGCTTTCGTACGCGAGGACGAGCAACTCATGACTCGTATAGAAGTCGACGCGCTGCATCGCCGCGATGGTCCCGCCCGCAAGCGTCTCCATGAAACGCAGGCTTTCACCGATGGAATCGACCATTCGCTGGTACTCCGCCGCAAGTGGCGAGTGCTGCACGAAGTCGAGATCCCAATTTTGAGGGTAGTGCAAATCAGCAAACCCACCATCAACAAGCGCACGCACAAAGTTCAGCGTGAGCGCACTGCGTTCATATCCGCGCAACAACAGTGAAGGATCAGGCGTGCGCGCCGCGAGCGTGAACTCGGCGCGATTAATGTTGTCCCCACGAAACGAAGGCAATTCAACACCATCGCGCGTTTCAGTCGCAGTACTGCGCGGCTTGGCATATTGCCCCGCAAAGCGACCAATTCGTGTGATGCGCTTACGAGTGCCATGGACGAGCACGAGCGACATCTGCAACAAGATCTTCAGCTTCGACGCAATCGACCCCGACGAGCAATCCGCAAAATTCTCCGCACAATCTCCGCCCCACAAGACGAATCGCTCGCCCCGAGCGGCTTCGGCAAGCGCAGTCTTCAACGCCTCAATTTCATAACTCGTAACCAGCGGCGGCAGCGATCCAATCTCCGCCAACGCAGCCTCAAGCGCCGCCGCGTCGGGATAGACAGGCTGCTGCGTAGAAGGAAACGCCTTCCAAGAGGACGGAGACCAGTTGGGTGGCATGGATGGGGAGTATCGGTCAGATGAGGGGCGGGCATTGGATCTCCACGCGAATCGCGCAGACCCCGCCGCTCCCCCTCCAAAATGCGGGCGACAGGAATTGAACCTGCACGGGGTTTAGCCCACGGGAACCTAAATCCCGCGCGTCTGCCAGTTTCGCCACGCCCGCAGCGAGGGGAGATTGTACGGATTTTGCGCTGCGAGCCGATTCAGTGAGGACGGCGCTTCCGAATTTTCGGCGCGCTTGTCGCCGTTCCTCTTGCTCGCGGGCTTCTCACTATGAAAAAAACCAGTCAGCGCGCTACCACCTTTGTGCAGTTACTCGCACGAATTGTGCTGTTTCTTGCGTTTGTGCCGACGGGTTGGCATCACGCCATGCACATCGGAAACTTCAGCGGCGAGGCTGGCGCGCGACTGCGTGAGCTGGGGATTGTGAGCATGCAAGGGTGGACGGAACATGGGACAGGCATGCAACGGACTTCCGCCGACAGTCCAACCGAAGATGGGACAGGCATGCCGCGGACCGATGCGCTCGTCTTTGTGCGTGTCGCACGCCAGGGAGGCGAGGCGCCGTCGATTCCAACTGATGCGGCGAATGCGATGGATCTCAACACTCGCTCGCTGCATGAACTCACGCTTGTCTTTGATACACACGGCTTGCCTCGACCTGAAATCTGGGCGTGGACCGTGACAGCGTTCGAACTCTTTGGTGGCTCGCTCATCCTTCTTGGGCTCTTCACGCGTTTGTGGGCAATGGGGCTCACCGTGTGGGCGATTGCACTTCTGCTGCTCAACACACCTTCAGGCGCAATTGCGTGGGATTCGATCTGGCAGACGACCGATCCGAATCTCGCTGCGGTTCGCACACTTGTGCTCATGCAGTTGAGTCTCATCGTGCTGGCCGCGAGCCTGCTGCTGACGGGCGCTGGGAAGTTGAGTTTGGATGGAGTGATCTTTGGTGGCGGCGGCAAGGGCGGCGGTAAGGGCGGCGAGAAAGAGTGACGCGAGACTTCGCGGTGAACGCGGAAACATGCGTTTTGCGCCGAGATGCGCGCGGTTCGCCGTAGGATGCGCGCTATGGAATCAGGCACCGAGCCACGACGATTGCGGCGATCAATGCGCGGTGGAAACGCCGCGGTCGGGATCTGCACATCGCTGGCGGTGCATGCACTCATCGCGGCGATGATCCTTGGAACCGCGTGGGGAATCGCGCGCATTCGTGATCGTGAGTTGCCGCCCGTGGTGTTGGTCGCGGACTTCTTTGATCCTGCGCCGTCGACGCGTGCGAACGCGGCGTCGAATACGAGTTCGCGTACTGCTGACGCGAGCAGTGCATCGCGCGCGAGTCGCGGCGAGGCCAGCGCGGCAGTTGGTCTTGGCGAACGCTTGCGGGCGCTCGAAGGCGCGAGTACTCCAAACGCTGCGCTTGATGGGCTCGCTCGTCGTTTCGGTGCATCGAACGCGAACGGTGGCGATGGCACGAATGGCGACGCAGCGATCACTCGAGTCGGTGCGAGCTTCGCAGGACTCGTCGCAGGAAACGCTACCAAGGTCGCGTATGTCGTCGATGCGTCTGGTTCGATGATCGGCAGTTTTTCCACACTTGTTGATGAAGTGGAACGCTCGCTTGCGCGACTTGAACCGACGCAGCAATTCACGGTCATCTGCTTTAGTCGTGACGCTGCGCAAGCGCCGCGTGGCGACTCCTCGCTGCGCAGCGCGAGCCAAGCCGCGCGCAAAGATGTGCTGAATTGGCTGCGAAAGGACCTCATTCCTGCGGGTCGATCGAGTCCTGTTGAAGCGCTCGCAAAGGCGCTCGCGTCAGGCGCGGATTGCATCTTCTTACTGTCGACCACGGTGACAGGACCAGGTCGGCACGAGCTCGATCGCGAGTCGTTGCTCGCGTTACTTGAACAACTCAATCCTGCCGATCCATCCACGGGCCGTCGGCGCGCCACGATTCAATGCATTCAGTTTCTCGAAGTCGATCCAGGCAACACGCTTGAAGCAGTCGCGGCCGCGCACTTTGGTGACGGCGGATATCGCTTCATTTCACGCAGCGCATCAGGCATCGATTCACTCGCAACTCCTTCACCGAAGTAACTCACGCGCTCATCACGCAATCTCTGAAAGCACTTCTCCATGCACGGCAGCATCTTCTTCTACTCGGTCAGCGGTGATGGACACATTGAATGGGTTGGCAGCGCGATGATTTGGCTGCAGCTGTTTCTCAGCGTCGCCAACATTGTGATGATCGTGCTCGCGTTCACATCGAACACGCGTCGCGCGTTGCTTCCGTTGCGTGAAGCTGCGGAGTTTCGCACGCTCATCGCGGCGGGGCGCATCAAAGACGCGAGCACTCGCGCGGCGCAATCTGACAGTGATCTCGCCATCGTGCTTGGTCGCGCGCTTGAGAAGGCGCCACTTGGAGTTGGGAGCATGACGCAAGCCGCCGAGCAAAGCGCTGATGAGTTGCTCTCCGCACGACTGCGCACACTTGAGCCGCTCAACATTTTGGGGCAAGTCGCGCCAATGATCGGGCTGTTTGGAACGGTGTACGGAATGATCGTGTCGTTTCAAGTCATCGCCGCAACTGGCGGCGCTGCTGATCCTGCGCAACTCGCAGGCGGCATCGGCAGCGCGCTGGTTTGCACCTTTTGGGGCTTGTTTATTGCAGTTCCTGCGACGAGCGTCTATGCGAGCGTGCGCAATCGGACAATCGCGATGAGTGAAGAGATGACAACAGTCGTGGACGAAATGGTGTCGCTGCATCGACCGAAGGCGCAGACGACACCTGCAACGGCAACGGCAACCGCCGTCTGAACGAATTTCACTATGGCGCGCAAGAAGATTCGATTTCCGACTGCAGACATCAAGGCGAATCTCACGCCAATGGTTGATGTGAGTTTCTTGCTCCTCGTGTTTTTCATGCTTATCTCACGCATTGGTGACACTGAACGCACGGAACTTGATCTCGCTGCGGTGTCTGCGGGTGCTGCAGTGGCGGCTGATGATGAAGTGCGATTTGTGCTCAATGTGATTCCCGCCGCAAACGGCGCCACTGGTGGTTACGCGCTCAATGGCGTTGTGTATGAAGCAACGCCTGATGGCATTGCGCTGCTTGCGGAATCGATTGCCGAGGGCTACCGCCGCAATCCGTATCTCGCGGTCAACCTTCGTGCTGATCGCGCGACGAACTATGAATGGGTCGAACCTGCGATGCGAGCGACTACGACAGCCGCACGAATCGCTGGCGGCGGCGCGCTTCCACGACTCAATCTTGTCGTTGTCGAACTTGATGAGCCTCGAGACATCGGAGCTCCTCGTGGCCCGAATGGAGCGCCTCGTGCCCCGAATGGAGCGCCTCGTGGCCCGAATGGAGCGCCTCGTGGCCCGTGAACAACGCGAACTTTTGCGCAACGGCCAAGGTCGCGCACGACTGCCGCTCATGATCACGCCGATGATTGATGTGGTGTTTCTGCTGCTCATTTACTTCTTTCTCACCGTGCAATTCGGCGCTGAGGAAGTGAATTTGCGCACGGAATCGCCTGTTTCGGAGAAGGCCACGGCGTCCGCTGATCCCTACGCGCTGGAGATTGAGCCGCTTGTCATTCGCATCATCCGCGCTGGCGACGGCGCTTCGATCACGCTCTCGTCAGGATTGCGCGCGCCCAACAACACTGCGGACCTTGAACAGATTCTTCGCGACAGCATGTTGGATGCGAGTCATCCACAGGGATTGTTCGCGGCGGATCATCCCATTCGACTCGCGCCTGCACGCGACGCACCGTGGAATGAAGTTGTCGCGGTGTTCAATGCGGTGATGAGCGCGGGATATCGCTCGGTTGCGTTTGGCGGTCTCGAATGAAACGACTCGCACTTGCGTGTGTCGTTGCGTTCATGCCTGCGACAACGATGGCTCTCGCGCAATCGAAAGATGATGTTGAACTGCGCGTGAGTCTCGTCGCGCTTGAGCGTGTGTTCGTGGAGATTCGCTCAGCGGAGATCAACGCCAACACACAAGCGCTCGACACGATTGCGCGCGCGCGCGTCGAAGCGGTTGTCAATGAGCGCGTAAACCTCGCGCGTCAAGCAATCACCCTTCGCGCGGCTGCTCACAGTGCGCGGGAACTCGCCTCTGCGGAGATGGCGCTAGCAACGGCTCGACTTGCGCTTGCGAATGCACTGCCCGCGAACGAAGCGTGCGCGCGCGAGTTACTGCTTGAAACCGTGGAAGATCTGCTGCTGCGCCGCTTCACTGCTGATGCGACTGACGCGACGCTCGCGATCGGTTTGCCGACTGCGGATGAACGCATTGAAGCGCGCAAAGCGTTGACACTCGCGCGTGCGGCGCTCGACTCACCGCTGCTTGCGCCGCTCGGCGCAACTAATGCCGCCATCAGCACTGATCCTGGCGCGTTTCGTGCGCACATGCTGCTCGGTCTCGTGCATCTGATTGACGCTGATCTTTCGCTTGACGCGCAGATGAGCACTGCGCAACGCAGCGTTGCGAGTGAGTTTCTTGAACGCGCCGCGCGCACCGAACTTCCGCTTTCGCGCGCGCTGAAAGATGTGCTTGCGTTGGGCCGCGCGCGCGCTTTAAGCGACAATGCCTCGCTCGCTCAATTGCGCGCTCAACTGCTCGCGCAAGCCGCGACTTCGGCAGACGCAACTCTCGCGCTCGTTGCTCGCGTTGAACTGTGGAAAGACGGCCAGCGTGCGTTGCCGTTTCCGCAGGCTCCTGCGCTTGACGCGCCACTCGCGCTTCTTGCAGCGTGCGCCGAAGCACGCGCGCGTGCGCTCAACAACGAATCGTCCACTGCGATCGCCGCTGCGCTTGAGCGCGTGTTGCGTGCGGCGCAGGCGCGTGACGCGTCCGACTCGAAGCAGACGAGTGAACTGACTTCACTCGCGTATTCGATTTCACAACGCCTCAATGACCAGATTCGCGCAGCCGCGTTGCGCGACGATGCTCCGTTGCTACTCGTCGCGCTTGCCTCTCTGCAGTGCGATGCAACATCGACGCGCGTCACCATCGCGCCCGAGCTCGTTGTTCGTGCGGCGGACGCAACGCGTAATGCGCTCATTGCGCCGTGGTTTACCATTCCATGTGCCGAAGAATTGCACGCACGCGGCGGCAGCGATGCGCAACTCGCCATTGACATGCTTGAGTGGCTCGTCGCGAATACTCCTGCGACCGCGACGACACGCGCGACACTCGCGATCGTGATTGATGAACGCCTGCGCGAAGCAGTCATTGACGCGAATAGTGAAATCCGTCTTGATGAAACGCTCGCGACAGCGCTCGCAAAATTTCCAAGCGACAATAGTCGTGACGCGTGGCTGCTCGCGCGCGTTGATCTCGCGCTGTTTCCTCTTCACACGCTGCAGAATCTTGATCGCGCGGCGGAAACGCTGCTTGGTGTTTCAACTGCAGTGCCGAGCAAAAACTTCCGCGATCTTCGCTCGATCGAAATTGAGTTCGCGCGCCTTCCGGCAATCGTGCGCGACCGCAATGAAGACATGCAACTCACCATGGTCCTGCTTCGCCGCGCAGAACTGCTCGACATTGGAGTGCGTCCTCCAGCAGCGCAACTGCCGAGCAGCGCGAGTGCCATCGTGCGACTCGATGCGTTGCGCGCGGCTGCTTCATTGCGTGGGGCGCGTCCATCGGAAGCGAAGACCTATGCGGTCCGTGCGATGAAGTCAGCGCACATTGATGAAGCTGCAGCCGCGCGCGCTGCGGCCACTTGGGTTGAAGCAAGCCTAGTGCTCGGCGACACGCTTGAACCACCGAGCGAAGTGTTGACCTTTGCCGCGCAACACACTGCGATGCGTAGCGCGTTGCTCGGACCGATTGCCAAAGCGAGTGAACTTGCGGAAACTGCTGTGCTGCGCGGCGATTCATCTATTGGCGCGCCGGATGCTGCGCGCAATTCGGCCCGAGAGAATGCAGCGCGCATTCTCTCAATGGCGTTACTTGCGCTCGCAACACCTGAGCAGGCTCCGCGTGAAGTGTTGCAGGCTCAAGTGCTCGCGCAGCTCGTGCTCGGTGAGGCATCCGACGCAGAAGACAAATCCCCCGCTCGCGCGCGCCGACTTGTCGAAGAGAATCCTGACGATCGACGATCACTGTGGTTGCTTGCTGAGTCGTTACGCATCGCGCCCACTGATGCAGCGCACGCTGAAGCCTTCGCGTTGCTGCGCGAACTCGCGCCACTTTCAGCGACCGACCGCGATTCATATTGGTGGCGCGCGCAAATCGCGCAACTTGAAATGCTCGGCCTCGATCCTGCACGCGCGCTCGACATTGCTGCGCGTGTAAATCGACTCGCCGCGCTCGACGCGAACTTTGGTGATGCACGACTCACTGAACGATTCACTCGCGTGCGCGCGGCGGCACTCAAGAACAGCGGCAGCGAACCCGACAACCGAAAGGCACCATTGAATGAACGCTGAAGTTCCCGACGAGTTCTCTACTCCGAGCAGCGACCGCACGCGCACCGAACGCTTTGAAGCGGCCTACAACCGCATTGATCGCGAACTCCAACGCGTGCTCGACGAACCGCGCGAAGGTCGTCGCCGAGGCTTTGCGTCGTGCGTCCGCCACATCGGTTCCGAGCGTCGCCACTTCAACCGTCATGTCGACTTTCTGCTCGAAGCTGGTGAACTGCGCAACGCAATCATTCACAATCGCTTCGGGGATGTGGAGTACATCGCGGTGCCGACGGAAAGCACCGTCGCCAAACTTGAAGCGATTGATGAGGAACTTCGCAAGCCCACGCCGCTGCGCACGCTTGCCGCGCGTGAAGTCGTGACGGTTGACGCAAATGATCCGATCGGAAAGGTGCTCAAACTCGTGCATCAAAGAGGTTTCGTGCGCTTTCCCGTGCGACGCGATGGACGCATCATCGCGCTGCTCACTGCAAGCGGCATCATGCGCTGGATCGCTTCACACGACCTTGAAAGTTGCGCGCTTCCACTTTCAGAACGCGCGGCTGCGGCGAAGTCGGGCGCGCTTGATAAGCCCGCTGTGAATCACGACAGCGAAAGCGTCGTCTGCGCCATCGCCTCAGTCAGCATTGGCGAAGCGCTCGCGCGTGATCACCGCAGAGACGAGTACGCGATCCTCGCGCGCGACGCAACGGCTGACGATGCGTTGTCGCTCTGGTCGAAGAATCCTCGCTTGGAAGCGGTCATCATCACTGAACACGGCAAAGCCGACGAACTGCCGATCGGCATCGCAACCGCTACTGATCTCATCAAGTTGCTCGATCATCGCGCGTGACTCGTGCTGCACGCGCCGCGGCGTTTACAGAGTCAGCCGCTGAGCCGCTCGGCGCGTGACGCCTCGCGATGGCGTCTCGCACATCATCGAGTTTCGAAAGTTTGTCACGCTTGTCATTGCCAAAGAGCGGCAGTTGCCCAGGCATTTCCACGAGATTTCCGGCGTGAAAGCCGCAAAGACGAACCGCGCGCCAATGCTTCTTTGCGAAACTCGCCAGCAACTCGCGCGCAGCAACGCGAAGTTCATGCGTGTGATCGGTCGCAACAGT
>QWPU01000020.1 GCA_003671065.1 Planctomycetota bacterium
GCGTACTTTCACAAAGCAAAGTCGCTTGAATCGTGCGGCCGCAAAGCGGAGGTTGCTGCGGTATTGCGCGTAGGCCTCGCGCGGGCGAGAGCACTCAAGGACAACAAGGCCGCGAACGAAATCGAATCGTACCTCGATGATTGCGAATGACACGAACACTGCTTAGAAGGATCGTCACTATGAAGACTGCGAAGAAAACTGCGAAGAAGATTTCAAAGAAGGCGACCACTAAGGTTGCAACGAAGGTTGCAACGAAGACCGCGAAGAAGACCGTGAAGAAAACCGCGACGATCGCCGCGACGAAGATCACGGCGATCACTCCATCAGGATCAGCGCAGTGGACGCTCACGCTTTCAAACGGCACGAAGGTCAAAGTCGCTGCTGCCGCGGCGCAAACCGTTGGCGTGCGCGTGAATGGCGCATGGTCGGACGCTGTTGCAACGCGTCTTGCGAAATCGGCTGACGATCAGAAGGCGTTCACGAAAGCGATGCAACTGCTCGCGCGCTCAGGCGCGATGACTCGTGCCACGCTCGAAACAAAGCTCGGTTCCGATGCGCGTGCGAAGCAGACGGGCGCTGCGCTCGTTGCCAACGGTTGGGTGTCGTAATTCTCACGAGCGCATTCGATGTCCACACTTGATCCTCAAGGTCTTCCAATTGGCTACTTCTACCGAGCCGAGGATGAAACCACGCCTCGCGAGCTCAAGTTGTTGCTCGACGCTGCTGTGAGTGAAAGCGTCATCGTGCTTGATGTTCGTACCCAGCCTGAGTGGGACATCTGTCGGCTGCGTGACGCGAAGCTTCTTCCGCTGCAAAGCCTCGAACTTCGTATCGACGAACTCAAAGATGATGTCGGTCAAGATCTGACGCGACGCATCGTTGTGCATTGTCATCACGGGCGGCGCAGCCTCACGGCCACTTACATCTTGCGCGCCGCTGGTTTCACGAATGTGACAAGCCTCGCGGGCGGAATTCATCTGTGGTCGCAGGACATTGATCCTGCTGTCGCGACCTACTGAGAGAACTTCGCTCATGCTGAAGCAACGACTGATCACTGGACCACTGCTCATCGTGCTGGTGCTCGCGATTGTGTGGTGTGATGCGAAACTTGACGCTTCCAATCTTCCGCGCGGCATGGTGATCTTTGGATTTTGCTGTGTGCTCTCACTGCTCATCACGCGCGAACTCGTCGCGTTTCTGCGCGCGGCCGCAATTCCTGTGAGTCCAATTGCTGGAAGTCTCGCGGCACTCCTTGGTCTTGTCGGCACGATGGCGAGCGTGCATTCGCCAGGACGCATTGATGTCGCAGGCGCGATGGCGACAGTGATCACGCTGATGTTGATCATTGCACTGCTGCGCATGACACGCGATCGCGATCCCAAGGGCGTCCTCATGCTTGCAGGCAGCACGCTGTTGTGCGGCGTGTACGCAGGCGTGCTGCTTGCGTTTTGGATGCTGGTGCGTCTCGAGCACTCTGCATGGATTCTCGTCGGCGCGATTCTCACTGTGAAGTCATGCGACATCGGCGCGTATTTCACAGGTCGCGCGATCGGACGCACGAAACTCATTCCGTGGCTTTCTCCGAAGAAGACATGGGAAGGGCTCGCTGGCGGCGTGGTGCTTGCGATGGCCGTGGGCGTGGGCTTCGCGCACTTGTCACAAGGCCTTTCCAATCCTGCGGATCACATTTCGCTGTTCATTGGCGGCCTCGGCGGTGCGCTGGTCGCGGTTGTTGGTCAAGCAGGCGACCTTGCCGAAAGCGCGTTCAAGCGCGACGCGGGCAGCAAAGACTCAGGAACGCTCTTGCCAGGAATGGGTGGCGTGCTTGATGTGCTTGACAGCCCACTTTTCGCAGGACCAGTGGTGTATTGGTTGCTTCGTTTGACTGCGGTTTCTTAACGCTTTCACTCAGCGGCGCGCGAAGTCTCAGAGTGTTCGCGGGGCAAACCGACGACAGATATCTGCTAGCATTCGATTCTCTTATGCATCTCCTTGAAAATCTCCTGACGCTTCATCGCGTCGACAGCCAAGTACGCGCTCTCCGTTCGCGCGTCGATAGTGCGAAGATCTATTTCAATGCACAGGAGAAGCAACTCGTGCTTCTTGAGAAGCAACGAATCGAACTCGAGACCCAGCTCAAGCAGTTGAACGCCGTCGTCCACGGACTCGAACTGGATCAAGCGACGACGCAGACTCGCGTCGACAAGTTGCGCAACGAACTCAACACTTCAACCAACGACAAGCAATACAAAGCGGTCCTTCACGAGATGAAGGTGTTGGAAGGTCAGAAGGACGAAGGCGTCAAGCGCGCTGTCGATGAAATGCAACGCGTCGAGGACACAGGCAAGCGCATCGTGGTCCATGCATCAACGATTGTGGAACGCGAAAAGGTGTTCGCGATTGCGAAAGCAAAGCTCGAAGAATGCACGAAAGATGTCGGCGAGCGATTGGCTGAACTTGAAGCTGACCGCGCGCGCGCCGCTGATCTGATTCCTGACCGTGAACGCAAGATCTTTGAGCGCGTCGCCCATGAAACCGAAGGCGAAGCGATGGCCGAAGTCGCGATCGTTGATCTGCGTCACCGTGAATTTGCCTGCGGATCGTGCAACATTGAAGTGCCTTTTGAGGCGTACGCAAAGTTGGCCTCGACCGCGCAGATTGTGATCCAGTGCAAGGCGTGCACCCGCATCCTCTTTCTCGCTGAGGCCAACCGCCCAGTTGATAAGAGTGAGAAGCCTGAGAAAGTCGTCAAAGCTCGGAAGTGATGTACGACCCCGGGAAATCAGACCCCGGGAACTCATCACGGTCGTGATGTTTTCACAGTTGTATTTACAGGCGCATCAGTCGCTCGTAGCCACACGCGCGAACCGAGTTTGAGTTCAACGACTTGCACGCTACTGCCGGCGTTCTTGCCCAATCCAACGATCACTTCATCCGCGCACTGCGACAAGTAGCTGCGTGTCGGCGACATGATGCGCCGGACGATGCGTTGCGTGGGTGCACCTGCGCCGTCGTCAATCAGCCACATCACTTCAACCTCAGCACCAGGGCTCGGCTGCGCTGAAGCGTCCGCTGCACTCGGTGAGACCTTGATCCACGCGTTGCCGCTGCGCTGTTCATTGCGCAGCACTCGCGCTGCTCCGCCGAGATTGACGATCACGAGATCAGGATCACCATCGCCATCGAGATCGCCCGACGCAAGCCCGCGGCCAACGGTAGGCGTGGCAAGATCACCGATCAACGCAGGATCAGCTTCAACAAAGAGCGGCACATTGTCACCGCCTCGATTGATGAAGAGTTGCCCACGCTGCGCGTAGTGTTGACTTGGCGCTACGCGATTGATGTCGGGTTCGAGATGACCGTTCGCTTGCACGATGTCTTCATCGCCATCGAGATCGACATCAACAAAGAGCGTGCCGAAAGTCAGCACGCTGCGCGTCGGTGCGCCGTAGCCTTGACCGAGCGCTTCATCGCTGAAGCCCGTTGCGCCCGACGGTCGCACATAAAGCGAACTCGGTTCGTTCGCGAAATTGCCGACGGCGATGGCGAGTTCGGTTCCGTCGCGCAGCCATGTTGCATCGATGCCCATCGCGCCTGTTGAGTTGCCATCGCGGTCATACGCAAACCCCGCACTGCTTGCGACATCGCGAAACTGCGCAACGCCGTCAGCGCGCGGTCCAAGATTTTGCAGCAAGAATTTCGGCGTGCGATCGTTGGCAACCAGCACATCGACGAGACCATCGCGATTCACATCGGCAAACATCAAACCTAATGCCTTCGCGTAGGGCGCATCCGTCACAGGATTGCGCACATCAACGCCTGAGAGCGATGTGACATTGCGCAAGGTCGCGCCGTCGTTTTGCAGGAGTGTGACGAACGATCCTTCGAATCCCGTGGGCGGCCCATACGCGCGACCAATGCCATCGAGCGTGTAGTTCACGCTGCAATCGATCTCGCGCGTCCACTGCACATAGTTGGCAACGAGAATGTCGAGGTCGCCATCGTTGTCCGCGTCGAACATTCCTGCTGAAGTCCCCCACTCGTGCTCATCAGGAATCCCCCACGAATCCGTGGCATCGGTGAAGGTGATGGCGCCGACGGTGGTTGTCGTGTTCAGCAGCAATCGATCGCGATCAACGCTTGCAACATAGAGGTCGGTGCGTCCGTCAGCGTTGATGTCACCGATAGCGAGACCTGTCGCGTTGCAGTTGTCGATCGCATGATCAAGCGCGACGATGTGTTCGAAAGAGAGTTCACCACTAGCGATCGTGCGATTGCGATACACACGAATGCCACCGCGTTTGGCTGCGGGATCAGTAACGCTCGCGTCGTTTGCCTGGCCATCGAGCGCCTGAACATCAAGCGGCTGACCCTGCGTAAAGACAAGATCCGAAAGTCCATCGCTATCAAGATCGACAATCGCGACGCCGCCGCCCAAACACTCTGGAAGCAACTTGCCGCCGCGCGCGCCTGATTCATGCACGAAATCAACGCCCGCAGCCAGCGCGACATCGCGAAACGCAACCGCACTTGGCTGCTCAACTGTCTTTGACGGCGATGACAGAGGCGTCGCGGAGGGCGTTGTGGATCCAGGTGTGCTGCGAGGACCGCTACGAAAAAAGATAAAGGCGATCGCGAGCACGACGAGCGCACTCACAACGATGATCGAACGCCAGAAGCCCTTCGCAACAAGCGAATCGTCACCCGCGACTTCACCATTCATCAAGCGATCATTCTCGTCGTCGCTGCTCGAATGAGGCGCACCGCGTTCGGCCATCACTGGAATGCTCCTGCGTTTGAAGCACTTCCACGCGGCGCGATCAAGTGCACGCAGCGCAATATCGTCGTCGACGGATGAAGAAGTTGATTCAGAGTCGGCATCTAGTTGAGTGTCCAGCAGCGTTGCGCAACATCAAGGGACTTTGACTGCAACAACAGGCGGAGGCATTTCGATGCGCGTTGCAGGAAGCAGCGCTCCAGTGAAACGGCCATCACGATGAAGGTCATAGAACACAGTTGCTTCGGCCGCGTGATTGGCCCATGGATACTTTTCGCGCGCGAGACGAACCGCGAGATCACGCGCTCCTTCATCGAGCTTGTACTTCGCGTGTTGGACTCGCGCATTCGCTGCGCCCTCAACATCCCCAAGCGCTTCACACGCGCGCACCATGAACCACCATGTCGTCGCTTGCTCAGGGTCAACCGCA
This sequence comes from Planctomycetota bacterium, assembly GCA_003671065.1. GTDB lineage: Bacteria > Planctomycetota > Phycisphaerae > Phycisphaerales > SM1A02 > QWPT01. The sequence continues at coordinate 5,208 of QWPU01000020.1, forward strand.
AGAGACGCTTCACTCATCGCCTTCGATTCGCGCGCGCGCTCAAGCGACGCGGCGTCGCCACGCGTCAGTTGTGAAAGTTCGAGCAAGGTCTCGGCGCACTCGTTGAGCGCGCGCGTGTCGATCGAGAAATCGAAACCGCTTTCGCGCGCGCCTGCAAAGTCGGTGGCGAGCACGCGACGAAAACCTGTGATTGCCTGCGCGAAATTGCCGTTTTGCTTGTCGACGAGCGCGGTGAAATAGGTGATGACCCACGGATGAGCGGGTGTTGCGCCACTTGCTGCCGCACTACTCGCTCGCTCAAGCGAACGCGCAGCATCCTCGAGCCTACCCTCGCGAATCTGCAGTCGCGCTTGCGCCAACGCGCCAGCCGCAGGCGTCGAAGTTTCCACAATTGCAAACGCATCTTCTGCTTGACGCAGCGCACCACGCCCCGCGCCACGATCGGCTTCACGGAAGAGTCCAATGCCGTAGTCATACATTCGCTGCCACGGTGGAAACGCTTTCGCTGCAACCGTCGTCGCGCCGTGAACCGTTCCATCGCGCGCGCGCACAGGGAGCGTCACTGCATCGCGCGTGAGAATCATCACCGGCAAATCATTGACGCGTTCGGCGCCGTAGACGAACTGCATGTATGTCGTATCAAACTTTCGATAGCGCACTTCGGTTTCAAGATCGATCGGCCCCGCTGCGTCATCGGGCACATGCAAGACAAGATGCGTGACATCACCCGCGCCTGGCGGGATCTGATTGTTGTAGAGCGCGAGAAAGATGTCTTGCGGGTTGCGGCGATCGATGCGGTTGCCTTCGCGATCAATGACGAATGCGTTGAATGTGCGCGACCACGGATCAAGCGCGCCGTAGTTGCCGAGCGCGCCGATGGTGCCGAGTTCTCGCGGACCATCCTTTGATTCGATCGACGCGCGCGCGTACAGCCACGCTTCGTTGGAATCAGCAGTGCCTTGCGTGAATTCGTGACCGATGTCGAGCGTGCGCACAACGACTTCAAGCAGATAGGTTTGACCCGCATCAAGCACGGGAAGTTCAGGGTTAATCACGCGGAGTGCACCGTCAATCTTGCCGCCTTCGCGCACGGCAAAGAGATCGACGCGCAATGTCTTGGCGTTGAACTTCGCTGCAGACGCGAGCACGAGTTTGTGCGCTTGCACAGCAGTTTCAGTACGCATCGCTTCAGACAACTCGTGACTCTCAGCGCCTGGAAGCATGGCACTCGCGCTCATGTCAGTCAGAGCGGACAGCGCCGTATTCGCGCTGGCAAACTCATGCGTGAGCACCGAGCGCACACCGCTTCCATCACGATCACGCGCAGCGAAATCATTGCTCGCGATCGACGGCATGTGACAAGTGTTGCAAGTCGGCGCGGCCTGGGGTGGGTAGTACCAACCGAGCACTCCGTGACCACTTCGACCTGAATACAAGAACGAGTCGTAGTGATCTTGCCCGCGCAACCACTTGTAATCATTGAGCGCTTCAGGCAAGAACACTTTGTGACACGCCCCACAGAACTCATTCGATCGATGCACTTCAGGCTTCAAGAATGTGCGCTTGTGAAACGACGGCTTTGCTTTGATGAGTTGGCTCGATGTCCACGCAAGCAACGGCGAATCGTTGAACGCCAGCGGGTAGTGCGGGCTCTGCTCGATGGTGTAATCACCGTTGCCGCGCGGGCTATCAATCGAAACAATGCCGTGACACACGGTGCAGGTGATGCTGGCGCGGCCGAGTGGATCGTTGGCGATGTCGTAGTTGGGATCGTCCCACTTCGTAAGTTCAAACGCGCCGGAAAAAAACGGCACAGGATCGTGGCAACCCGCGCAAAACCGTGCGTCGTGAACAGAGCCTTCGCGCTCGAACGCTTGCTTGCGCGTCTCGCGAACGCTCGCCGCATAGAGCGGATTGTTGAACGAACTTGACGCGTGCGCGGAATGCGCCCATGAATGCACGACATCTTGATGGCATTCAAGGCAGTACTCATTCGCCATCATGCCTTTGGCTGGAATGAAGCCGCCAGTCGAGGTCTTCGACAGCGATGGCTCGAAGTACTGGTTGCCTTCCGTTGGTAACACAAGTGCGGCTGCTGGCGTCATCAGATGAAAGCCAACGGCGGCGATCGACGCGACGACAGCAACAGCGGACCAACGCAGGCCGATGGCCCACTTGATGCGTCGGCCTGAGAGACGATGCACGACGAAGAGCCACACCGCCGCGAGCGGCGCGATCACATGCGCCCAATACACGACCTCTCGCAGCGCAGGTTCACGAATACCGATCGTGCTTCCCATCAGTTCAACGCGCGTGAGTGCGACGCCCGTCAGCAACAGCACGATCGACGCCACAAAGGTCGCGATGCCCGCCGCGATCGCGCGTGGATTCGGACGCGACGAAACATTTCGCCAGTGCAGCGCGCCAAAGATGATGGTCGGAATGATGATCGCGAAACCAAGCACCAGATGCGCGAGGAAGTTCCACAAGTAGAACTGTCCTTGCAGCGTGATTCCCGACTTCCACTCAAGAAAGGTAATCGACGAGAGATACACGCTGTTGACAACAAGCAGCGCAAACAAGCCAAAAACGGCTGCAAGCAACCACTTCAAACGGGGACCAACGGCGGGGCGAAACTTCGTCACGGGGTGAACCCTATCGGCAATTCAGCGTCCGCCCATTGGACGGGTCCGCAATTTTTCTCGGAGCGCAGAGTTGCGCGGCGCTTCACTCGCGAGCGACGGAAGTGGTTCAATCGTCTCGCCATCCTTCGTGAACAGATCCATATCTTTGCACCAACCAGCGGTGACGAGGATGTAGCGTCGCGTCGTGCCTGGTTGCTGCTCAATCGAAGGCGCGCGAAAGTGCAACGCGATTTCTTCGCCAGGACCAAAGACCGCGAGCGCATCATCATCAACCGTGAGCAGTTCACGCACATCGCCAAGCTCGGTGTACATGCCGTATTGAAAACGACAATCCCAGAGTGGCAGCATGATGCTTCGGTCGTAGAACGGTCGCTTCTGCGCGAAAGTAGAGCGTTTCGCGAAACCAACTGACGCGAGATTCGCGCGCGTGAGTTCGCACTCCACGATCGAAACGGGCAGCGCCTCACGATCAATCAGACGCACGCTGTCGAAGTAAATCTCCATCGTGGTGCGCATGCGTAACGCAGTCGTTCCTTTGGGCAACGCGTGCTTTGGAATCGGCAGCGCCATGCGCCGCGGCATTCCTGCGGGGTAACCCCACTCAGTCACGAGTGTTGTCCATGAACCGTCAGCGGCGCGCGCTTCCAAACTCGGCGCTGTGTACTTCGCGCCCGCTTGCCATGCAGCGAACATGGTTTGGCAATAGGGATATTCAACCCAACCGTCGATCACAAGCCACGGATCGTTGAGCGTGTCGATCGAGGGTTCGGACGCAAGGTCGAATTCAAGCTCGATCGTGTGCTCGCCCGCAAGCCGACCAATGAAGCGCGAATCAAGCGCACCTGGATCGAGCGCGACTCCATCAACCGCAGCAAGTGCGGCGTTCGCCGTCGGCATGAACTCGCGCTGCCATGCGACGATCTCGCCCGTTGGCGCGGCACCAGCGATGCTCAAACGCTCATCAGGCGCGATGTTCCAACCAGCAGGCAGATCAATCGCGCGAAGTCGCACAGAGTCAAGCATGCACGACTCTTCCATCGGTTCTGCAATCGCGAGTGCGAGTGTTCCACCCGCTTGTTCAACGAGCGCGCCCGAAGGCAACACCAACACTTCCCAGGGACGCGGAGTGCTGTACACGCCTGGTTCCAAGAGATATCCGAGTCCGCCAACTCCGAGCACATCGGTGACGAAACTCATGCGTGTGCCGTCAAACGCAAACACCACTGGACACGATGAAATCTGTCGTTGCGTTTCAGTGATGCGGTGCAATTCGTTTGCAGCCATCGCGATTTCACTTTGCAACACGCCGTCAGACCATTCGATATCGAGGAAGTCAACGCCTGCAGCAATACCTCGATCAGCGCCCAACGCAAGCGTGTTGCCACCAACACCAATCGACACAGGCGCAAGCGATTGACCGCGGCCCGAATGACTGCGAAATGTTTGACCGCCAATCCAAGTGCTGCCTACGCGCGCGGCGTAACTCGTTCCGATGCCACTGGTGTTTGAACGCATCGATTGCGATGGATCATCGCGACCGCGAAAGTCCGCGGCCATGTACGGCGCGCGGCTTGGATGCGGGGTGCGAATGAGCGGACCCTTGCCCGTGCGCAGCGCAAGCAGCGACGGACCGTGAACAGGATCAATGGTGATGAGTTGCGAATGCACGACACCATCGGCCACAGGAAGCGACGCGAGTTCCCGCCCCGCTTCATCAAGAATCGCAATTGATTTGGATTGCGCGAGCACCAGTTCCATCACGCCATCACCGTTGAGATCACTGAACTCCATGTCAATCCGTGCCGACGGCGTGATCGGCACCGCGCGCGCGGGAAACTGCAAATAGCTCGTGGTTGCAAGCACTAAACGGCGCAACGGCAGATCCGCGATTTCAACAAACGCCGCGGTTATCGCAGGTTCAGCAAGTTGTTTCTCGCTGATGCCCGCGGTCGTTCCTGGAATCCAAGTCCAGTCGCGGTGATTGAGGAAGAGATCATGCGGAGGATGTTCATTGAGCACGAAGATGTCAGCATCGCGGTCGTAATCGAAATCACCGACGATGACGGCGCGCGCAAAGCGACCTTCGACGGCGACGCGCGCGTCGACTCCGATCGAACGGAATGTCCCATCGCCGTTGTTGGCGAGCAATTCGTTGAGTCCTTCGCGCGAGATCAAGTAGAGATCGAGATCACCATCATGATCAAGATCCGCAAGCGCACCGTCGATGCATGTGGTCGTCTCACCCGCTGCCCGTGCGGCGAGCGTGACATCTTCAAAACTCCCGTCGCTCAATGCAAGTAGCAATCGATTGCCACCGTTGCGACAGACATACGCATCCACACGACCATCCGCATTGATGTCGCCCATCAACAACGATGAAATGTAGGGGCCCGCGAGTTCGCCAAACGAATGACCAGGCTGCGCGTCGAAACTTCCATCTTCGCGTTGCAGCAATACCAGTGCTTGTTCTTCATCCGAGCCATCTTCCCCGCGAGCAGTCACGCCGCGCACGATGATGATGTCGAGCCTCGCATCGTTGTTGAGGTCCGCGCTCACCGCGTGCTGCTCAATGTCTGATGACCATTGCGGGTCATAGCCCTCGGGCCAATGCACGGTCAATTCACGCTCGTCTGCAAAGTAGGGTCCGCGCGACGATGCGATCACACTCTTCGGCGGAGTGGGTCCAACGACAGCAAGTGCAAACGGACCCAATCGCGTGTACTTGAATTCGGCGCTTGTGGCGCGCGGATTTTTCGCAAGTGTTTCGAAGGATGCGAGCGCGGACTCCGCTTGATCATCCTTGCCGAGTTTGCGCGCGCAGCGTTGAATTCCTAACTGCGCGCTCTTGAGCAGAGGGTTGCAATCGCTAGCGCGTTCGTAGTACTCAAGCGCTTTGGTTGCATCGCCTGCTTGTTCGATGGCTTGCCCTGCGAAGTACTGCACGAAGGCGTCATCACTGCGCGCAGTCGCAACAAGTGTGAGCATCGCAACCGCTTCACTAGCGCGGCCGAGATAGAGCTGACAGAGACCAGTGCAATACTGCGCGCGCAGCGTGAGATCCTTCGACGGCTTCGTTGCAATGAACGCAGCGAGTAGTTTGATCGCATCTTCTTGCGCGCCATCGTGCGAGCCGTTGAGTGTGGCAATCGCTTGATCAAGCGCGGCCTCAGCTGGCGCGTTGGGAGCCTTCGCAATGCGCTCGAAGACAACAGCGGCCTGCGTGAAATCGAACTTCCCCATGAGGCCGACGCCTTCATTGAGCGCTTGCAGTGCCACGGCATTCGTGCTCGTCGCGGAGGTCAGGTCCTGCGTTGTCGCGTCGCGTGCGGGATCGTTCGCGGGATCACACGCAAGCAGCGCGAGTGAGGCGATAACGCCACCAAAAGTAGCGCGTCCAATGAGCAATGTCCAAAGCGAATTTCGCATCGATGCACTCTATGCGAAGCGCGGAGGCAATCACTCTCAGCGTCAAAAAGAATTGCCTACAAACCGCGCTTGGCAAGCGCGATCCGTTCATCGTTGCTTGCGATGGTGATATTCCCGCTGCCCGCGCGGGGAAATCGCGGAGTCAACGCATACGGGTGAACTTCCGCGCGAAAGTGCGCTCGCATGTCGTGACCGCGACGGCGCTCACGAGCGTCGCGCAACGCAGCAATATCAATCGGCGCGACCACCACCTTCTCACCCGCACCAGGATCGGCTTGCGCAAGCACGCGACCATCAAAGTCAATCGCCATCGACCCACCTGGCCACGAAAACGGCGGATATCCCTCGAAAGTCGCGCCTTGATTGCATGCCAACACATAGGCAGTGTTCTCAATCGCGCGCGCACGATTGATCGTGGTCCACCAATCCATCGGCGCCGTCGCGCCCCACGGATCCATGTAAGCGCTCACGCGAATGAGCACCTCCGCACCATTGAACGCGAGTTGCCGAATCGATTCTGGAAAGAGCCAGTCGTAGCAAATCGCGCAACCGATCTTTCCAATCTCCGTGTCAACAACAGGGAAGGGATTCTCGGTGTAGTTGGGCAAATCGTGCGGACTCGTGTGCACTTCCCACGGAATCCACGGATTCACTTTTCGATACTTCGCGAGGATGCCGTCGGGTCCAATCAAACATGTCGTGTTGAACACGCAGCCTGGATACTTCGCGTCGCGCTCGATGAATGTGCCTGTTTGCACGAAGCATCCAGTCTTCTTCGCGAACGCGTGATAAGCATCGGTGTGCTCATTGGGAAGTTCTACGGCAAGATGCTCGAGCAATTCTTCGACTGTGAAATACACGGGTGCGGCGTGAGCAAACTCAGGAAACGCGATGAGCCGCACATCGAAGAACGGCGCGTAGCCTGCAACAGTTTGCTCAGCCATGGCAATCATGCGCGCGACGCGTGCAGGAATTTCCGCACGCGTTTTAGGGTTTTCGAAGGCTGTTTGAATGGCAGCGGCGTGATAGCGCGGGACATTCGCACGAACGGAAGTCGCAGCGCTCGCAGTTGTGCTCGGCGTCACATCCGCACTCGCGCGGGGACCAAGCGGCAGCGACGCCGCGACTGACCCCGCAACTGAAACCGCAACCGACCCCACGGCCACCGTGCTAAGAAACTCTCGCCGAGACGAATCGTGTGTTGCAGGATCATTCATCGTTCTAGTCCCGTTCATCAATCCACGCTTCTTGAATCGCTTCCAAGATGCGCTCATTGCACGGATGCCCAGGTTGCTCCGCAAACGCAGGCAACGCGAGCACCAGTGATTTCAATGTCGGAAAACTCACCTGCGTTGGATCGAAGTCAGGATGCGCGTCAAGCAGCGCTTCTGCGATTGCGGTCACATCAAGCCAATGCATCGCCAGTCCTCAACAGAGTTAGTGGGGAATCTCTTTGACCGCGTTGCGATTCCACGAAGGCACACGAATCACAATCGGCACGCGCTTGCCATCGCCAAGATCTTTGAGTTCGCACTGGCAGGCAAGGCGCGACGACCGACGAATGCCAGGCGCTTCTTCCACGCGATCCTCTTCTGCTTCGGTCGCTTCATTCACCTGCATCGAACCTTGTTCGAGATAAATATGACAGGTCGAACAGGCACACACGCCACCGCACGCATGTTCAATGTTGATGCCGTTGTCGATGGCGACTTCAAGCAATGATTCATGCTCGCCGCCCATCACTTGCCACTCTTTTTGCCCTGTGCCCGTGAGACCCTCGGGATCTTCCAAGAGAAAGGTGATCGGGATCACATCGGGACCGTGTTGGTGGCTGTCGTCGCGTTTCAGGTGCATGGATTTCTCGAAGCCGCGGTGTGCGGGGGGACGCATGATACGCTCTGAGCAGTGACACAATCGCACCTCAATCGTCCCCGAGCGCTCGGTCTTACCAGCTTGGAGTTTGCCGAAGCCGCGCGGCAACGCGGCCGCAGTCCCCATGCAGCGCGCGATGAATACAAGGCGCTGTTTCGGCACGCGGTTGTGCCTGCATGGTGCGATGTCGCGGACTATCCCGTGACCGCCACGCTGGTCGAAGGCGAGGCGTCGAAGTTCCTTTTGCGCCTTGACGAAGAGGGTTTCGATGGACTTGAAACTGAAAGCGTGCTCATTCCCATGCCGCGCGACACGGGCACGACGACAACGCTCTGTGTGTCAAGCCAGATTGGTTGCGCGATGGGTTGCACTTTCTGCGAGACGGGGCAAATGGGCTTGCTCAAGAATCTGCGCGCGGATCAGATCGTGCATCAGTGGTTTGCAGCGACGCATCAACTTGGGCATCAACTTGGGCATCAACTTGCACCCGCAGTGCCGCGGGCCAATCCAGATCGCGTGAAGAATATCGTATTCATGGGAATGGGTGAACCAACTGACAATATGGCGGAAGTCATTCAAGCGGTGCGCGTGCTTGTTGATCATGACGGTGCGATGGTCCCATCGTCGAACATCTCGATCTCGACCGTTGGAAATCCTGAAGGCATCACCAAGATCGCGGCACTCGTGCGCGAAGTTGGTTTCCATCGACTCAATCTCGCGTTGAGTCTCAACGCGCCCAACGACACGATTCGCAGCAGCATCATGCCTGTGAACAAAGCATGGCCGATGGCGACACTGCAAGACGCGTTGATCAACTTCCCCCGCTTCTCGAAGTCTGCAATTTGCGTGGAATATGTGCTGATTCCTGGCGTGAACGATGCCGACGAACATTGCGATGAAGTCTGCGCGTTCTTGAAAGGCATTCGCTGTTCGCTCAACATCATTCCGTACAACCCGCGACGCAATTCACCGTGGCCTGCGCCGATGGAAACCGATGTTGAACGCTTTGTTTCGCGCGCGGTCGGCAACGGCCAGTTCACTAAGCGTCGCGGCACGAAGGGTCGCGAAGGGATGGCGGCGTGCGGCCAACTGGGCAACGAACACATTCGACAACGACGACGCGTGAGTTCGGATGGCAGTTCGAAGCCGATCGCGCTGCGGATTCACGCGCGTTCAACAGTGAGCGCGAGTCACACGGAGCAAGACACAAAGTCAGACATTGGGCAAGACCCAAAGTCAGACACTGGGCCAGATGCAAGAGCAGAATCATGAGCAAGATCACGCACGATGCCTCGCCCGTCTCAGGCTCGAGTAGCAGCCGATTTCGTCGCTATCGAGAAGAGCTCACTCGCCGTCAGCGCGAGAAGAAACACGATGCGCGCGGTCGACCAAAAGGCGCGATGCACCGCAGTTTTCCCACACTTGTGCGCGCGTATCTCGGTTTATTGCGGCCGTATCGTCGACCACTCGCGCTGTCGTTTGCAACACTCGTCATCGCAACCGCGCTCGCGCTGGTTCCACCTGCGGGCATCAAGATTGCGATTGACTGCGTGTTTGGCAACGCGCCATTGCCTGCGTTGCTCACGCGTTTCACGCCTAGTTGGGTGAACACTGGGGATCGATCGGCGCTGCTGGCGTTTGTCGCGGGCGCAACCCTTGTGACGATTCTGCTCAAGGTCTCCGTGAGTTTGGTGGGACGCAGTCGCGCGACAGTGGTCGCGAAAAAATTACAAGTCGCACTGCGTCGTCGCGCGTTTGCGAAGGCTGTGCATCTTCCGCTCTCGCGTGTGCATGAACTCAAAGCCGGCGGCGTCGCCACGCTCATTCGTGAAGACGCTGGTGCTGCGGGCGAGTTGCTCTTTGGTCTGCTCTACAACCCACTGCGCGCGATCATTCAACTGGTAGGAAGCCTCATCATTCTCGCATGGACCGATTGGCGATTGCTCGTTGGCGCCGTCGTGCTTCTTCCAATGGTGTGGTTCAGTCATCACACATGGATTGGTCGCATTCGCCCGATTTACCGCGACCTCAAAAAATTGCGCGATGAAACGGACGGTCACGCTGCGGAAACATTCAGCGGCATTCGCGTCGTGCGCGGTTTTGCCCGCGAAGATGCGGAAGTTTCGCGTTTCGCGCGCGGCACACACTTGCAAGCGCGCACCGAAGTGTTGGTGTGGTGGTGGTCACGCGGCGTGGAGATCGCGTGGGAAGTCTTCATTCCTGCGGCGGCAGCGGTATTGCTTTGGTACGGCGGCATGCAAGTCGTAAACGGTCGTTTGACCGCGGGCGACCTCGTGATGTTTCTCACCTATGTCACGCTGCTGCTCGGTCCATTGGAAGTGCTCGCCAATACTGCCACCAGTTTGCAAACTGGGCTTGCGAGCCTTGATCGAACGCTTGATGTCTTCGAAGAACCTGATGAATTTGCTGAGACCGCCGCGCGAGGCACGCGCATGCCGTCAGCGGAATCGGTGCGTGGCGATGTGCGGTTTGATCGCGTGACTTTTCACTATGCGGGCTCTGGGCGCACGGTGCTGAGTGATGTGTCGTTTGATGCGCCTGCGGGCACGATGGTCGCGCTGGTTGGCCACTCGGGTGCGGGCAAGACCACGCTGTCGAATCTCGTCGCGCGCTTTCATGATCCAAGTGAGGGTTCCATCACGCTCGATGGCATTGATCTGCGCGATATTGATCTTGCGTCGTATCGTCGTCTGCTTGGCATCGTCGAACAAGATGTGTTTCTCTTTGACGGCTCGATTCGCGACAACATCGCCTACGCGCGACCGAGCGCGACAAATGCGGAAATTCGCCACGCCGCAGCGATCGCTCGCGCGGATGTGTTCATCGACAAGCTTGATGAAGGCTTGAACACGCGCATCGGTGAACGCGGCGTCAAGTTGTCAGGCGGCGAGCGGCAACGACTTGCGCTCGCGCGCGCAGTGCTTGCGAATCCACGCATTCTCATTCTTGATGAAGCGACTAGCAATCTTGACACAGAGAGCGAACGCTTCATTCAAGCCGCTCTTGGCGAGATTCTGCGTGGACGCACGAGCTTCGTCATCGCACACCGCTTGTCGACGATTCGCGAAGCCGATCTGATTCTCGTGATGGAAGATGGCATGGTCGTCGAGCGCGGCACGCATGATGAGCTCATCGCAAGTAGTGGTCGCTACGCCACGATGGTGGTCTTACAAACAGAGCCGCGCCGTGACGCGCGCCTTCAAGCGGCTGCCTCAGCAACCGTAAAGGTGTGACCGCACTCGCTGCAAACGGATGCGCCGCTTCTGCGCGGATATCCGCAACCAGTGCACGCGCCGCGCGCCCAGTTTCGCCGCGCATGACGCGTCAAGAAGAGAATCGCGAGTGGTCCCGTGAGCAAGAGCAGCGCGAGAAGTCCAACGAGAAGCGCCCAGAAGCTTGACATCGCGCAGACGCAATCTTCGCGTCGACGCGCCAACGCATAGATCGGCAGCGCAAGCGCGAGTTCAAGCGCCGTCCCTGCGAGGAGTTTGCGCGCGGCAAGCGCGAGACCGTTGGGATTGCGCGAGCTGCCGATTTTCCAAAGCGCGAGTGACCACGGAATTCCTACCACTAGCCACGCGAAGAACAGGCTGTAGTAAGCGACGCCGCCCCAATGCTCCACGAACTGCGTGCTCACCTCCGTATCAGATAACACGAGCGCAACACCTTCGAGCAGCGCGAACACAAGCCCTACCGAAACACACAATGCAATGAGCATCGCGCTCAGCATGCTCCAGCGCAGCGATCGCCCGCCTTCGGTGATGCGCACTGGACCAACCAGCGGCGCGATGAAAAACACCTGTATTGCAGCGAGTCCAACGCTGAAACCAACATGCGTGAGGAAGAGTTGGCCGCGCTCACCAGAGAAGTCACCACGCCGCACACACTCCAAGTAGTAGCGATACTCCGCGAGCGAATTCAAGAAAGCGCCTTCAATGATGACGAACGGAATGATTCCGAGCGGAAGAATGACGAACATCACCAGCGTGAGTGCGACAAACAGCAGGCAGAGTCCACGCACGCGGGACATGCGAGTGAGCATCACGTCGTTGCGTCCTCGACGAGATTCACGCAATTGGAATGGATCGCGTAACGCTTCAGTTGCTCGCTGTGCGCAATGGCTGTGCCGCGCGCGAACTTTGAAAACGACGGCAATACCAGCGTGCGCGCAGCATGATTGACCACGAATGCAGGCGCATCCCATGTGCGATTCGCAACCGTCACCGTCACTGCGCCTCGCACTGCGCCACTCACGCACCAACCTCCCCCGCTCGCGTCACTTCCAAACCGCACACCACTCACTTCAAACGAATCAGGCACGCGATCAATGCACCACTCTGCTGGTGCTGCGCGCGCTTGCTTTGTGCCGCTCGCCTGAATGTGACGAATCGGAAGCGAACAGCGCTCGCGAAACTCCGCAAAGCGCAACAGTTGTTCTTCTTCGATCGCGCTGTCGGATCGCGTGAGCTCACCAAGCAAGAGAATCACCTTGGCTTGCATGCGCATCGCCGCACGCGAAAGGCGCACCAACGGCTCTTCACCGAAACCACTGCTGGCTTCCGCAGGCGCGTGCAAATGCGCGATCACTAACGCCCGCGAAGCATGCAGAAACACCGCGTGCTCAGGCAGCAGTTCGGCGTCTAA
>QWPU01000200.1 GCA_003671065.1 Planctomycetota bacterium
GCGACGAGCGAGCAGTGTTGGCAAATGATCTATCTCATCAAAGCGCGCAAGTGGAAGTTGCGCGAGATGTTCGATCTGCAACGCACGCGCTGCCGCTTCAACTTCAGCGCGGCGCGTGGCGTATCCACCATCACGCAGCGCGTGGCGTTGGCCAGAGTCACGGACCTCGATGCGAAGATTTGGCGGCAGCTCAACGCGCGAGTACTCAAGCGTCGCGCAATTCAACGCGATCGCTTCTCCCGCCGCTGCGTGCGCAATGCACCATTGATCCATGATGCCGCAGGGCACGCCTGCGTGAACATGCTCGACGCGTTGACACAGCAGCGCAAGCGCGCGTGCGTCGAGCGTGGCGCTTGTCAGTGCAAGTGCTGCTCGCGCAACAGCGATTTCAAGCGCGGCGCTAGACGCGAGACCAGCGCCGATCGCAACATCACTCGCCACCGCAATCCGCGCCGTCGGCACATCAATACCTTCGCGACGCAATTCGCAAAGCACGCCCTTCGCGTAGCGCAGCCACGCGTTGTCAACGCTTGAATCCGTATGAAACTGATCACTCTTCGCCCGCCCCGCCGCTACCACCGTCCGCGCAGCGATCAACATCGGCAACACATTTCCGCCCGCATAATCAACATGATCGCCAATGAGGTTCACGCGTCCCATCGCGCTGCACACGACTTCTGCCTCCGCGCCCGCATGCACTTCGAAAAGTGCGCGCGCGCGAGCTTCGACATCGCGACTCCCTGTTGCTGACCGCGTCATTTACCGCTTGGCGGCGTACTACCGAGCCACACACCAGTGAGAAGATTGCGAGTCGTCACGATGGACTCGTTGCCGCTCATCGCCGCAAGACCCTCTTCCACCATCGCGCGTTCGCCCGTTTGGTGACCGATGTAGGCGAGCACTAGTCCGTAGCCCGCAGTGTCATCGCCGCGACCAATGCGAGTGCGCATGAGCTCTTTCGCCTTCGCGAGTCTTTCACCCGTCGGCAAAAGTTTTGCTTCATACTTCGTGTCGATGAGTTCAGGATGAGCGTTGAAGAGATTGCGCAGCGTGAGGCCTGCCGAAAGAAACATGCCCGCGCCAATCTGCGCATGTGCGATGCCCACTTCAACGAGCGGATTGTCTGACGCAATTGCTTGTGCCTGATTGAATCGTCGCTCAGCTTGAAAGTACTCGCCGTTCTTGAGCGCGTCTTCACCTTGTCGCACGAGATCATCAACACGACGACGCTCAGTGGTTCCGAGTTGATCGACCGTGCGACCGTGACGCAAGATGTCCGCCATGTCGGGGATGGACAACAACTTTCCGCGCTCTTTCACGCGATCAGCTTCACGCTGCGCTTCACCACCATCGGGAAGTGCGCCAGAGCCAGGAATCAGCGGGTTTGGCTCGGTGTTTGAGCCCGGAATCGTCACAGCGCTTGGCACTGTTGTTGTTGGCTTCGCATCCTCGTTCGCCGCTTCAGTCGTCTTCTCAAGATCCGACTTCACGCGATCGAGCCCCGTCTTGAACTCACTGGTCGTGCCAGCAGTCTTGGCCGCGGCCTTCGCCTCGATGTCACTCATGAGTTCGAGGTAACTCTTCGGAACAACGCGACTGTCCTTCACGCGAAGAGTATCCCCCTGTTGCGTTGGTTGAATCCGTCCGTCCACTCGCTGCGCGCCAGACCTTGTGCGCCTGAGATCTTCGGCGGTCATCAAGCCATTGTTCATGTCTTGTCGTGCGCGCGCCTGCTCGTAAATACCGAGGCCGCTCGCAACAACTGGATCGCTCATCGTTTCTGCTTGCAATCCGCGCAATGGCGAGACGATGTAACGCAACTTATCACCATTCGTCGCTAGGCCACTCGCAACTGTTCGGTCTTCGCCGAGATCCCAATTCATTCGACCAAACGACATCTGTGCATTCGCGCGATCAAGTCGCAATCGACTATCGGGTTGGTTGTCAGAACTGCGCTGTGCATCGGCGCCAATTGGCGTGGAGTCGCGACGGTACTCAAACACACCGAGACCTTGCGCAACAAGAAAGCGGTCTTGATAGGCCGCTGTGTTCAGAAACATTGGATTTGAAAATGCACTTCCTGCGCGGAAGGCGTATGTTGAATCCGAGCCTGTAAGCCCACGAAAATCGGTATCGGCGGTGTAACCAACTGCACCGCGAAAGCCTCGTCCACCGGGCACGCTGTTGGTGATCAGCAAATTGCGCGCGTTGTAATCGACATTCGTTGCGGGCTTGTTGAAGCCACCACTGCCAACTTGCGTGTTGCGGTCAAGCGCGTTGCCGCTGCCGAGTTGTTGACCGCCTCCGTTGCCGCGCGCCCACGAAAATGTCTGACCACCCATGCCAGTGCCATCGCCCAGCGCGTTGCCTCGGCCCGAAGCCACTTTGTTCACGCCGCCAGTTACACCCGAGCGAGCCGATGTCGCAGTGCCGCCGATGCGTTGCGGTTGAATCTGCGTTTGACTCCACGCAACTTGCGCGCAAGCTTGCGTGAGGATGAACACAAGCGATGCGGTCAACAATGTCATTTGAGAGTCGGTTCTTGAATTCGTCAGCATCATGATTGGTGTACCTTCGATGAGCGTGTTTCAGGCGGAAACAGCGGGTGTAGTATCGGCTGCGATTGGGCAAAGGCAAGAGTTCTCGCCGAGAACAATCCAATCAGTTTTCAAGCGAGCGCAACGATACGGCTTCTGCGGCGCGCAGTTCGAGTTCGGCGACAAGTTCGGACGCCAACTCTTCTTCGCTTGCTTGCACTCCGTACACGAGATCGCGCACACGAAACATCGCAACCGATGCAGGGTCTCGGCCCTCCTTCACCATGACCGAGAACACTTCGCCTTCGGGCATCGACACTGGCCGGCCGAAGGTGTCAAAGCTCGTGAATCGGTCTTCGTCTTCGAGAATAAGGATGCTGGCGAACGCTGCGAACGCGGGATCGGTGCGACCATTTGCGCGCGGCGCGCTCACTGCGAAAAACACTAAGGCGCCACTCGCGCCAGGCAATCGCACGCGAGTCGGCGCAAGGAAACGCACTTCCAATCCATCAAGTTTCGGGAGAAATACTGGCTGACCCACGATCTCGGCGGCAGCGGCTTCCGCATCCTCACGAGTGATCTGCGCGAACGGTTTCGCGCTGCCGCCGCCGGTTTGCATCGCCTCAAACACGCGCTGCGCATGACGCGGTTCGATGGCCGTCGCGAGTTCAACCAGTGTCGTTCCTGCGGGCGATTGCTGGCGATTCCCCAGGCGCGGTCCATAGACGCCGATGAACACGGAGAACATCACGAGCGCCACCGTGGCCGCAACCGCTGTTGCGCTTGCCTGACGAGGCGCGACTGTCTTCGTGACACTGACCGCAACCACTTGCGGTTGGGAAGCGTTCTCGTCGAGGTTGGATCCGTCGTCGGTCACCGCGCCATCGTACGCACCGCGCGCGCGAATCATGCTGCGCAATCTGTACGATCCACAGATGTCATCTCGCAAGCCCGCGTATATCACCACGCCCATTTACTATGTGAATGATCGTCCGCACATTGGACACGCTTACACCACAACGCTGTGTGATGTGTGGGCGCGCGCCATGCGACTTGATGGGCGCGAGGTCTTCTTCCTCACGGGCACTGATGAACACGGCGCTAAAGTTGAGAAAAGTGCGAAGGAGCGAGGCGTCACGCCGCAAGCGCTCGCCGACGAGAATTCGGCAGAGTTTCGCCAAGTTCTCGCGCTGTTTGGTTTGACCAACGATGACTTCATTCGCACGACCGAAGCGCGCCACGAATCGCAAGTGAAGTTGTTCGTCGAGCGACTCATGAAGTCGGGCGACATCTATCTCGGCGAGTTCGAAGGCTGGTACGACGAGGGTCAAGAGGAGTATGTGACCGACACTCGCGCGAAGGAGCTTGAGTACAAGAGTCCGATCTCAGGCCGTCCGTTGGTGCGCGCGAAGGAACACAACTACTACTTCAAACTCAGCGCCTATCAAGGCAAACTCGAGGCGTTTTTCGCAGCGAATCCACAATTCGTGCGTCCATCTGGTCGCTTCAACGAAGTGCTCGGACGCATGCGCGATGGACTGCAAGATGTGCCTGTCACGCGCACGAATTTCTCGTGGGGCATCGCAATGCCGGGCGCGCCAGAGCATGTGATCTATGTTTGGATCGACGCACTCTTCAACTACGCGACTGCGCTTGGACTCGGTGACAGTTCGAGCGCGCTTGCGAAAGAGCGCGCGAAGTTTTGGCCGCCTGAGTATCACGTGATCGGCAAAGAGATCCTTTGGTTTCACGCCGTGATTTGGCCCGCCATGTTAATGGCGCTTGATCTGCCGATGCCGAAATGTGTGTACGCACACTCGTTCTGGATTTCGAACGGTCAGAAGATGTCGAAGTCGCTTGGCAACTTCATTGATCTTCCGACGATCCAGTCGTACTTCGATACCTACGGCCTCGATGCGTGGCGTTGGTACATGACGACGCAAGGTCCGATTGGCACGCAAGACGCGGACTTCAGCCCGAAGCATTTTCACGAGATTTACACGGCGAATTTGGTAAACACATTCGCCAACTGTGCGTCGCGCACGAGTTCGATGATGGAGAAGTATTTCGCAGGCGTGATGCCTGCGGCAGATACTGCGTCGATGCCGATTTCTGCTGTTGCAGGCGCACCGACATGGAGCGTGTTTGCTAACGCTGCGGTCGCGAAGACGCTGAAGCACTACGCCGACTTTGAACTCGCGGAGGCAGGCGACTGCGCATTGTCGATCGTGCGAGCAGTAGACGCGATCATCAATGAAACGCAGCCATTCAAATTGGCGAAGGATCCGTCGAAGATCGACGAAGTGGCGCGCATTCTTGCGGCGTGCGCGGAGGGTGTTCGTGTTGCCGCCGTGTTGCTTTCGCCAATCATGCCGAACAAGTGCGCGGAGGTGTTGGCTGCGTATGGCTGCTCGATCGATGGCGTGGGATCGATCACTGACGCTGCGCATTGGGGCGGTCTGAAGGCAGGCACGCGAGTGTGCAAGTGCGCGCCGTTCATGCGAGTCGATGCGCCGGTCATTGTGTAGCGAGATTGTGCGGTAGTTTTGGGTTTCTTCTTTGCGCAGAGTTGGATCTGTGGCACTCTATGGTGAGACCCACGATGCGCATTGCTCCCCACATCGCTCGAACACTCGCGATTGCACTTCCCTGCGCACTCGCCCACGCCGACGCACCCTTCGTCCTCACGACTTTCACGCACATGGAGTCGAGCTATCAGTATCCGAACATCACCGTGTTCAACAATCATGCGACGAAACTGCGTTTCGCCATGACGCTCTTTGAAGAGTTCGGCGCGCGAATGACTATCGAAACCGAGAAGCCGTTTGCGATTGCGTGCTCAACCTACTCGACGAATGTGCTCATGGAAGCGATCACTCGTGGACACGGTGTCGGTACACACTGCGACTTCGGAATGAACAGCGCACCTGTTTCGCCCGCCGTGTATTCAAAACTTTTCGTCGCGAACAAAGACTTAGTAGACGCGCTCGTTGGAGCGACGAACAATCGTCACTGCTCAGGCGGCATGGGCGAGAGTGATTGGATTCTGGGCGCACAACTTGCAGGATTTGAGTTTCGTTGCGAGGCTGTAGCTGCAGGATTCTTGAGTATGCCGATGTCAATTCGACCGAAGGGGTGGACGAATGAGTACATCCGTTCGACGAGTTTTCACGACAATTGCCCGCTACTTCTTGCTGACCGCGTGCCTCCAATGCACATGGCTAATGCGCTCGACTGGAGTGATGATGCGGGCGCGCCGTTCGTGCTTCTCAGCGGCGGACTTGGTCGTATCGATGCGTTTGCTGAAGAGGCAACAGGCGCAACAATTGGTCCGAATCCAACATTCAATCAGATCGACGCAAATCTCTTCTTCGCCGAGCTCGATGCGGCGATTGCCGCGCGCGATCCTGCGCGTTTCGCAAAGGTCGTCGTGCACTTTCCAACCGCGTCCCTTGATGCCGCGGACGAAGCGATTCTTCGCCAGATTCTCGCGCGTATCTACACCGATTATGTCGTGCCTGGAACTGTTATCTGGGCGACACAAGGTGATGCCTACGACGCC
>QWPU01000201.1 GCA_003671065.1 Planctomycetota bacterium
CCCGCCGCGAGCGAGTTGAATCACTTCTTCTTCTGCTCGTCACTCAACACGCTGTTTGCGACGCATCCGCCGATTGGCGATCGCATTGCGCGCATCGTTGCGATGGGCGCGACTGGCGTTGGCGCGAGAGAAGCAACGCAGGCGGCGCAGCCGAAAGTCGCAACTGCGCGCGCGAGTTCGTCGAATGCACGACAGTCAATGCCACCACTCGCAGCAGCAGGAATCGTCGGACTTGCTGGCACGCTCGATGCCGAGCCACTCGCTCGCGCACACGCGTGGCGCGCAGGATTGCCGAAGGAATTGCTTGATGCCGCGCATAGTCCGCAAGGAGCTCGCGCCATTTGTTACGCGATTGCACGACGCAGTGCGAGTCATAGTGAATGTGATCGAATCATTAGCGAAGGTGATCGTGAGGCGTACGCGGCATACGGCGCGCTCGCAATTCCGCTTGCGCAACTTCGCATCGATCGTCAGTTAGCGCTTGCCGATCTCGCTGCTCCCGTGCTCTTCAATCTTGGACAATCGCAGTACCGCGCGTTTCGTGAAGTGCTCGCTCGAGCCATGCGCGCGGATGGAAAAATCGACCTGCAAGAATGGTCGCTCGTGAAATGCCTTGAGCGCAATGTCGAACGGCGTTTCATCAACACGCCCGCAAAGGCGAATGCGCGTTTTGCGGATCTCGCTGATGAAGCACGCACAGTGCTCGCCGTCATCGCTACGACTGAACACACAGGCGACGGCATCGAGCGATCATTCGCACGCGCCTACAACGCGCTCGGCATGAATGCGCCTGAAATCCCCAGCGCAAGCGCCCGAACCCTCGACGCGCTCAACGCAGCCGTCGCGCGATTGAGCGAGCTCAACTTCACTGATCGTGCGCGTTTGCTCAAGGCGTGCGCGACGGCCGCAGGGCATGATGGCGAAGTCACCGTGCAGGAACATCTCGTGCTTCGCGCTGTTGCCGATGCGCTCGATGTGCCGCTGCCAGCACTCGCAGCGGTTGCGTGAACGCACGCGTCAGTCGAGGTGAAACACTTCTTGAAGCGGCACTATCGAAGTATCCGCGCTGCCACCAGGAAGCGTTTCGAAGTACTGCACCATGCCGCGCTGCCAACGCGCGTTCACTTCTTCGTCTTGCATGCCTGCAAGCGCGCGTGCGAAATCAGGTGTTTCGCAGTAACCAATGAGCAGGCCATCAGGCCGCAAGAAGATCGAGTAATTCGTCCACCCATGACGACTCAGCGCCGCGAGCATCTCGGGCCACACATGCTTGTGACTCTCGCGATACTCATCAAGGCGATCGGATTTCACTTGGAGGAGAAAGCAAACTCGTTTCATCATCGGACTACTTTCTGGCGCGCGCTCAACGCACAAACGCATCGGCAAGACAACCGTCAACATGAAGAACCTGACCCGTGGTGCGCGAACTCTCAGGCCCCGCGAGGAAACGAATCGCAATGGCTTGATCGCGCGGCGTAATCGTCGTCTTGAGCAGAGTGCGTTCGGCGTAGAAACGACCGAGGCACTCGACGAGTTGCGCATCGGTCATCGATTCGTCGTGAGGAATTGCGTACTTCTTCAAGCTCGCAATGACGCGACCGCGCGGGAACATGGTGCTGCCTTCGATGACTGTCGCAGGCGCGACGGCGTTGACGCGCACGCTCGGCGCGAAAGTGACTGCGAGCGAGCGCACCAAGTGATTCGCCGCAGCCTTCGATGCGTCGTAGGCGCTTGAACCCTTCTTCGACACGACTGCGTTCACGCTTGTCGTCACCACTGCTGAACACGCGAGTTTCTGCGGCAACATCGTTGCAGCCGCTTCTTCAACAAGCACAGCGGGCGCGAGCACATTCACTTGCATTGCGCGCATGAAATCATTGTCACTCGTGCGACCATCCGCTTGCGGCGTAGGAAAGAGTCCAGCAGTCACGACGAGCTCATCGATGCCACCGTAGGCAAGCACGATGTCATCGAAGGTCTTGCGCACGGCCGCGCGATCAGTCGCATCGCACTGCAACGCAATCGCTGGTCCACACGCACTGATTCCGCTGCCTGCGACGCCAATCCCTGTTCCGAGCGCTTTCTCCAACTCTTTCGCAGCGGCAATCGCTGACGCAGCATCAAGATCAACGCAGGCGATACACGCATCGTCCGCCGCGAATG
This sequence comes from Planctomycetota bacterium, assembly GCA_003671065.1. Classification (GTDB taxonomy): domain Bacteria; phylum Planctomycetota; class Phycisphaerae; order Phycisphaerales; family SM1A02; genus QWPT01. Next base: position 2,164 of record QWPU01000201.1, read on the forward strand.
CATGCGCGGTCACGCGACCGATGCCGCTGCCCGCACCAACGATCACCGAGATGTGACCAGCGAGCGGCTTGGCTTTCGGCATGCGTTGCAACTTCGCTTCTTCCAATCGCCAGTACTCAATGTCGAATGCTTCTTGCCGCGGCAACGCGCGGTATCCACCGATGCTTTCAGCGCCGCGCATCACTTCAACAGCGCAGCGATAAAACTCCGCAGTCGTGCGCGATTCAGATTTGGATGAACCCCACGCGATCATGCCAACACCAGGAATGAGAATGACCGTTGGCTCAGGCGCGCGCATCGCAGGACTATCCGCGTGCTTGCATGCGTCATAGTACGCCGCGTAATCACGAACATACTGCGCGAGCCCCGCTTCGGTCTTCGAGCACAGCGTTGCGAAGTCTTCCGTGTGCGGATCAAACTCAACGAGCAGCGGCTTGATCTTCGTGCGAAGGAAATGATCCGGGCACGACGTGCCAAGTTCAGCAAGACGCGCAGCATCGTGACTACACACGAAGCGCAACATCGCATCGTCATGCTGCACGGTTGCAATCATGCGGCGACGCGATGAGACCTTTCCACGCAGGAATGGCAGGTATTTCACGAGCAACGCGCGGCGCGACTCTTCATTTACAGGCGCGATTTTCTGACCGCCGAAAGTCTTGGCGCCAAGGTCATGCGCCGCGAGATACTCAGCCGCGCGCGAGATCAGCGACAGTGGGAGATCGTAACACTTCACAGGATCGCTCGACCAATTGATGAGTCCATGTTGGCCCATGATCGCGCCGTCGGCAGTTGGATAATCCTTGCAGAGTTGCTCAAGCGCGAGCCCGAGTTCAAAACCAGGACGCATCCACGGCAACCATTCGATTGATGTGCCAAACACTTCACGCATGATCGCTTCGCCGCGCACGCAGGCGGCAATCGAAATCAGCGCATTGGGATGGGTGTGATCAACATGCGCGTGCGGCACAAACGCGTGCAGCGGCGTATCAATCGAAGTCGCGCGCGGGTTGAGATTCCATGTGCAGTGGCGATAGAGGTCAACCATGTCGTCTTCGGCTTGCGTCTTGATGCCGCGCGTTGGTTGCGCGGCATACACGGCTTTCAGTTGCTCGAGTTTCGCGAGCGACAGCGACGAGAAGAACTCGCGACCAGCCGTGCGTAAATCGCCGCCCGAACCTTTCACCCACAACACTGTTTCGGCTTTGCCTGTCAGCGGATCTTTCTCGGTGATCTTGCTTGAGGTGTTGCCGCCGCCCGTGTTGGTGACGCGTTGATCATCGCCAAGACGATTCGATCGATAGACCAAGAGCGCGACGGGATCGAGTGACGCAGCGGCGTCGTCTTTCCAAGTGCGCGTGACGAAGGAAGTGTTGGCGGGCGCCGAAGTGCTTCGGCTTGGAATCGGGGTGGTCGTCATGTGAGGATTCGAAAAATTTGTGCAAGCGGAAGCCGCGCAAGTTACGAACAAACGCGCGCGGTTGCGTCGCGCATTCGTGCCGATTCTTCGAGACGCGGCTCAAATCGTCGTGAGGGAATCGCGTTGCGGACCATCTCGCGCAACGGCTCCGCTGAAGTAATGCCCTCAAACGCCGCGTGTTGCACCAACGCGTTGCCGATCGCGGTGCATTCGATTGGACCAGTTTCTACGGGCAAACCTGCTGCGTTTGCGATGAGTTGATTGAGCAAGTCGTTGGCGCTTCCACCGCCAACAACCACGATGCGGCGCGCGTCGTGCGATGCAATGCACGCGGCGTCCTTCGCGGCGCGAGCGCTCGCAATTGCAATGCTGTCGAGCACGCAGCGGATCAATGCACCATCAGTTGCTGGCACGATTTCACCGCGCGCGCCGCACACCGCGCGAATTCGCTGCGGCATATCCCCCGCGAGAGTCCCCGCTTCAAAGAACATCGGATCATCAGGATTGATCAGACTCGTCATCGATGGTTCACTCGACGCAAGCGCCGCGAGTTCACTCCACGAACGCTTGCGGCCTTCGCGTTCAAACGCAGCTTCGCATTGCTGCACAAGCCACAAGCCCGCGACATTGCGCAGAAATCGTGTGCTGCGAAACGCACCGAGTTCGTTGGTCATGTTGGCTTTGCGCGCCTCGTCGCTCAACACCGCCGCAGGAAGTTCCGCACCGACAAGCGACCATGTGCCGCTCGAAATATAGAGATCGTGCTTCGGATCAATCGGCGCGGCAATCACTGCACTCGCTGTGTCGTGCGTCGCGCTCGCCATCACGGGCGTTGAATTGCTGAGACCCGTTTCATCCGCGAGTTCGTCGAGCAAAGTGCCTAAAGGCGCAGCGTTTCCTGCGTTGATGAGTCGCGGAAGAATGCGCAAAGGAGCGCCCGTTGCCGCAACAAGTTCTTCGTTCCAATTTCGCGTGTGCACATCGAGCATTTGCGTTGAACTCGCGTTGGTGCGCTCGCAGACCTTCGCTCCGCAGAGGCGATACGCCACATAATCAGGCAGCATCAACAGGTATTGCGCGCGCTCAAATGGTCGCAGTGGATCGCGCGCATCGGTCGCGAGTTGATAGAGCGTGTTGAAAGGTTGGAAGGCAATGCCAGTCGCGCGGTAGATGAACTCGTCACCTAGTTGCTCGCGCAATTCGCGATACGCCGCCTGCGTGCGAGGGTCGCGATAGGCAGCAATCGGTCGCACCAGTTCGCCTTCTTCATCAAGCAACGCGTAGTCCACCGCCCACGAATCGACGCCGATCGAATCAACATCACCATCAACAGCGGCGATGCGCAAGCCATCGAGGATCGAATCGAACATCGTCTCAAAGGGCCAGCACATAGTGAGACTTCCCGAGCGAGAAGCTTTCACGGGCGCGTTATTGAAGCGATGTAACTCGCGCACAGTGAGTTCACCGCTACCGATGCGCACTTCCATCACTCGTCCGCTACTCGCGCCAAGATCAATCGCGATATGTCGTCTCACTGCACTCATGCGTACGAGCCTCCACTGGTGTTTTTGCGCGGAAGGCGAAGTGCTGCCGCGCGCGCCTCGTAGCCACTGGCGCGATGCCCTGCGAGCGGATCATGAGGCAATCCGCGCGCCACTCGCCATGCAGCAAGTGACGCGCGCACATCGGTTGCGAACGCGCGTTTGAAGCATTCTTCAGCAGCAACAACATCATTCGTCGCTCGCGCCGCATTAAGCGCATCGAGATCCACCAACAACGCTTTAGCAAACAACTCTTGCACCGTCATCACGGTCTGCAACATCGCTTCGACCTTCGGCTTCACATTGTGCGATTGGTCAATCATGTATTCGATCGCGAGATCCGCGCCGTGCGCGTGCTCCGCTTCTGCGATCGCAACGAAGATTCGAAACACGCGATACGGATCGATCGATCCAGTCGTGACATCATCATCGGCGTAGTGGCGATCATTGAAGTGAAAGCCACCGAGCATCTTCTCTTCAATCAAGAACGCAACGATGTGTTCGACATTCTGCCCAAGCAAGTGATGCCCTGTATCAACGAGCACCTTCGCGCGTGGACCTGCGTGCTTCGCGAAGACATACGCCATGCCCCAATCTGCAATGTCGGTGTGATAGAGCGCGGGCTCAAATGGCTTGTATTCAAGGAGCAACTGCATGTCGCTCGGCATCGAGTCATGCACTTCACGCAGCGCATTCATGATCCAACGCTTACGCCGAGCGATGCTGCCTTGACCTGGATAGTTGGTTCCATCGGCAAACCAAGGCGAAAGTGCGTGCGAGCCAACGGCTTGTGCGAGCGCCACCGAGTCGAGCAAGTGCGTGATCGCGCGTTGACGAATCGCCGCATCTTCATTCGCAATCGAACCGTGCTTGTAGCACTGGTCTTGAAACACATTCGGATTGATCGAGCCAATGCGAAGTCCGCGCGAGCGTGCAGCGCTCAGCAGCGCGGTCGCGTCGCCATCTGGC
>QWPU01000202.1 GCA_003671065.1 Planctomycetota bacterium
AGCGTTCAGGATCCAACATCGACAGATCAATGCACGGCTTTTCGCCCGCAATAAGTTGCGCGATCGCTTTGCCCGTCACAGGTCCAAGCGTCATGCCCATCATCGCGTGACCAGTTGCTACGAACAGTCCTGGCTTTGATTTCACCGCGCCAATTGCAGGCATTCCATCAGAGGTGCACGGTCGGTATCCCGCCCACTCTGATGCGGGCGTGAGCTTCTCGATGCCGTTGAGATACGCGTGACTTCCCTTGAGCAGCATCGCAAGACGCTCGTGCATCCACGGCTGACCAAGTGGCGCGATTTCCAGCGTGCCCGCGATGCGCAACTGCTGTTTGCCGTTGCGCTTCATCGGGGTGACTGCGACGAAGGTCTCGTGCAACACCATGCCCGTGGTTGGAATCGGCGGCGCGTTTTCTACGGGAAAATCAAGCTGTAAGTGATATCCACGCGCGCCTTGCATCGGAATCGTCACGCCTGCCGCTCGACCAATCGCATCGCTCCACACGCCTGCCGCGAGCACAACGCACTCAGCGTGAAGCACTTCGCCGCTGACAAGTTTCACGCCCGTCACGCTTCCATTCTTCGACTGCACAAACGACTTCACAGGCGCATCAAAACGCATGGCCACACCAAGTCGCGGCAACGCACGCACGAGCCCAACAATCAAGTCGCTCGGCGAACAATGCGCGCTGTCCTTCATATGAATCGCGCCAGCAACATCATCGCGAATGCTCGGATCGCGCCTTCGCAATGCCGCGCCATCAATGCGTTCCCACGCATAACCGAGCGGTTCAACGCTGCGCGCCTCAGCCTCCGCAATCGCCATGTTTTCAGGCCTTCGCACCACATCAAGCCAACCATCGCGCGCGTAGTCGCAATGAATCTGCTCAGTGCTCAACATCTCTTCAAGGATGTCGAGTGTCTGCAATCCCATCGCGCCAAGCACGCGCATGCAGCGATCGAGATGACGCTGATTCGAGTGCAAGTGAAAGTTCCACAACCACTGCACGAGTTCGCGATCAAGCCTTGGTTTGATGTAGAGCGGTGCGGTCTTCGAGAACATCCACTTCAAGCCGCGCATCGACGCGCCAGGCCGCGTGAGTGGAAAGTGACCGACCGAGAGCAGCCCAGCGTTGCCAGCACTCGCGCCTTCACTGATGCTTTCAGCGTTGCCGCGTTCAACGACCGTGACATCAAAACCTCTGCGGGCAAGATGCCACGCAGTTGAAGCGCCAACGATGCCTGCGCCCACGACGATGATGTGTTTCTTCGAAGGCGTCACGAGTGTTGATCGATACGGATGGACGGACATTGGGCGCAGAGGGTAGCGGCTCGCTCGAAAAAGACAGGCGCCGCGGTGCAATCCGCGGCGCCCGTTGCAGTCAACTGAAATTCACTCACGCAGTCTTGCGCGCCGCTTCATACTTCTCAAGCGTCGCCTTCATTTCGGTCTTCATGGCGCCATCAGGCGTCACTTCAAGCGCTTGTTTTTGCAGGTCAATCGCGCGCGTCACATCGCCCTTCATGAACACGGCGGCCGCGAGCGTGTCGATCATCGCGCCTTCCTTGTTCTTGGTGGCTTCGCACGCATAGGTCGCTGCTTGAATAGCGATGTCAAGATTGCGCTCGGTGAACGATTTGTCATCAACGATCATCCATGCGAGTTGGTTCATCATCGACGCGTTGTCCTTGTTTGATGCCATCACATCGAGCGCAATTGTCCACGCTTCTGCGGGCTGCTTCATCGGTCCACCGAGCACTTGCATCAGTTGGAGTTTGAGCGAATCACTCGGGGTGATCTTGAGCGCCTTGCGCAGCGATGCGACCACAATCGTGTAATCGCCTGTCGTTTTCGCTTCGCGCATTGCAAGACGCAGCCCCTTTTGGATGTCACTCACGGCCTTCTCATTGGCGAACATTTTGGCCGCAGCGCTGATGTCCCAAGTTCCCGCGACGATGTCTGCAAGCGGCTTGTCCATACCACTCGGATGCCCAATCCACGCGACCTTGTTCGCTTGATCAACGATGAATGTGCACGGAATTCCGTTCTGACCAGCGGCGAGCATCCATGGGCGGCTCATCTTGGTGCGATCGCCCACATAGACCACGCGATAGCCCATCACATCGCCCTTGTCTTCAACGAACTTCTTCACCTTCGCGAGCTTCGCAGTTTCATCTGAGCCACTCTCACTTGCGGCAACGCCAACGAAGCGAACATCGGGATACTGCTTCTGATTGGCAGTCACATGTGGGATCGCAACGATGCACGGGCCGCACCAAGTTGCCCAGAATTCGAGGACATGCACTTTGCCCTTCTCGAGTGTTTCAAACGATTCGCCTTTCACCCACTCATCAACAAGGAACGCTGGAGCCGCGTCACCAATGCCAAGCGGCGTCGGGGGCGGCAGTTCTTCCTGCTTGGGCGCAACTTTTGGCGCGACGAGCGGCGTAGCGGGGATGACTGACGGCGTGTCCTGTGCAGGAACTTTGGTGCCGTCTTGCGCGAACGCGACCAGCGCCGCAACGATGAGAGTGGTGGTAGTAAGCATTGGGAAACTCTACCACGATGCGCTCAACAGAGGCATGAACACAGCATGCGCGCAGCTCACTCAGCGAAGCGCGGCATCCACCGTATTGCGCAGCAACATCGCGACCGTCATCGGTCCCACGCCGCCAGGAACAGGGGAAATCCATGCGGCATGCGCGGAAACTTCCGCAAAGTTGACATCACCAACGGTCGTTGATTTTCCATCAGCGTCCACGACTCGATTGATGCCGACATCAACAACAACCGCGCCTGCTTTCACCATGTCGCCACGAATGAGATTCACAACACCCGCAGCGGCGACGATCACATCGGCTGTTCGCGTCAAGGCCGCAAGCTCGCGCGTGAATTTGTTGGTGGAGATCACCGTCGCTTCCGCGCGCATGAGCAGCACCGCGATCGGTTTACCCACGATGTTTGATGCGCCAATGATCACTACGCGCGCGCCGCGCAATTCGATGCCTGTTGATTCAATCATCTCCACGGCAGCGAGCGCAGTGCACGGAACGAGGCTTCGTCGGCCGTACACAACATTGCCGATGTTCGCGGGATTCACGCCTTCAACATCTTTCTCAGGCGCGATGAGTGATTGCACGCGCTCGACATCAACGCCCGCAGGAAGCGGCAAATGCAGCATGACTGCGCGCACATCCTCTTCAGTGTTGAGCAGCAAGACGCGACCAGCGATGTCGCCGTAGGTCGCGCCCTCAGGCAGACGATGCAGTCGATAGTCGATGCCGACGGCCGCGCAGGTTTTCGCTTGATTCTCTGCGTAAATCGAAGCCGATCGATCGTTGCCGACGAGCACCGCGTCAAGGCGCACTGGGCGCATTGAACTCTTGATCCGCGTGACAAGTTTCTCGCGCACGCGCGCGCTGAGCACTTTGCCGTCAATCAGTTGCGCAGTCATCGTGCGTTCCCTTCGAAGACGCCAAGCGCGAGATGCGCGAGCGCTTCTTTGTAGCGAGCGAGCGTCGCGTCAATGACCGACGCAGGAAGTTCAGGGCCAGGCGCTTCCTTGTTCCATGCGTGTTTCGCCACCAATTCAAGCAAGTAATTGCGGACAAACTGCTTGTCGTAACTCGCTTGCTCGCGACCCTCTGCATACTCCGCAGCAGGCCAATAGCGCGAGGAATCAGGCGTGAGCACTTCATCCACGAGCATGAGTTCATTAGTCGCGTTGCCCTGCGCATCGAGCGCAAAGCCGAATTCAAATTTCGTGTCAGCGAGAATCACGCCGCGTTCAAGTGCGTAGGCCGCGGCGCAACTGTAGAGGCGCAGCGTAAGGTCGCGCAGACGAGTCATCAACGCGACGCCTTGCAATTCGCACGCGCGCTCAAACGAGATGTTCTCATCGTGACCCGATTCTTCTTTCGTCGCAGGACTGAAGATCGGCGTGGGAAGACGGCTCGATTGCTTGAGTCCCGCAGGAAGCGCCTCGCCGCAGACAGTGCCGCTCGCGCGATATTCATTCCAACCGCTTCCAGCGAGATATCCGCGCGCGACGCACTCGATCGGGACAACTTGCGCCGCCCGCACCAACATGCTGCGGCCTGCAAGCATCGCGCGGTCCGTCGAGGAAAGTCCCGCGATACTCGAGAGATCCGTGCCAATGACATGGTCGCTCACAAGAACGCCATCTTTCGCTGCTTGCGCGCGCAAAAACCCAAACCAACCCAAACTCATCTCGGTGAGCAAGCATCCCTTGCGAGCAATCGGCGTGGGCATGACAACATCGAACGCGCTCAGGCGATCGGTCGCGACAATGAGGAGCGGCGCGCCTGGTTCGAGTGAAGTTTGATAGACATCACGCACCTTTCCTTCGCGACGAGCAGGCAGCGCGAGCGCCGTGCGAAACACCGCGGCATCACTCGAGTGCGAAGCGCTTGTTGGAGAAGTGACAGAAGTCTGCGATGCCATCGTGTCACAGGTTACACTCCGAACGCGCTCTCGGAAGACTCGCTCATGGTGCGATTGGTGTGATCATTCGGCCGCGCAATTTCGCCAGCGTTTGGCCGTTGCTCTGCCGTTCAGACCTTCTCACTCGTATGACCTCTTGATCCGCTTCCGCATCCACACTCCCTCCGCGTTGCACACCATCACTGACCCGAAACACGGTCGCGTGTGGGATCTCCGTTCAGCGTTTCTTGTTGGTGACAATGGCCGACCCATCCGTGGTTCGATTGAATCGCAAGGTGATTCGATTTGCTGCAACGCCAGCGGTGATGTGCCGCTGGGCATCTCGCTGCTTGTTGATGTGCCGGGCGCGGGTCGCATCGTGTTGCAAACATGCTTTCTTCCGCAGCGTGCACAGCCATACGACTTGTTCCTTGAGATCGCGCGTTGGCTCATCAAGCAGTTTGTCGAAGAGTGCGAAACTTGGCAAATGTGGAATCCTGCGCTGAGTGGTCCTGCGTTTGAGTATTGGGAATCCGCGCGCGAAACTTTTCGAAGCGCGATGAGGTGCGACGATCCGCTCGAGGCTGAGCGCCTTGCCTTGCAATCGATTGCATCGGGCATTCAAGCAGGCGAATGCATGACGCTGCGTCACGCGGATCACTTGCTCGGGCATCGACATCGACGCAAGGCCGCTAGTTCCACAACGCTTGGAGTTACGGTTGATCCGCGCACGCCGCCGACAGCTGCCAACACCGCAGCAGCGAAGCAATTTGATGTCATCGCACTTGCGACGCCGTGGAAAGTGATCGAACCGAATGCAGGTAAGTACGACTTCACGGGACTCGACGCGTGGGTGAAGTGGGCCGCGAGCGAACGCAAAGCGCTAGTCATGGGTCCGCTCATCGACTTCACGACGAGTGACGGTCAACCGACTGAACTTCCTGCGCACGCGCTTGCTGCGCGCAAAGACACGAAGAAGATGAAGGAATTGGTGTGGGCGCAAGTGCAAGCGGTGGTCTCGCGCTATCACAACTCAACGCCGTTGTTTGTTGCTGTGAGCGGCGCGAATTGCGCGGGTTGGAGTGACGACAGCGCTGGAGACGGACTCGAGCGCATGGTTGAGTTCACGCGGACTGCGGTCGTTGCGGTACGCGATGTGAAGAAGACCGCGCGCGTTGTCGTCGAGATCCAATCGCCTGGTGCTGAGTCGTGGCGAGGTGCGAAAGGTACATCATGGCCGACATCGTTTCTGCAGCGACTCGTGGCAGAAAACCTCTCGCTCGCCGCAGCAGGAGTGCGGTTTTGCCAAGGAGGCAGCAATGACCCGATGCGCGAACTCATGACGATTGGCTCGCTGCTTGATGGCTACATCGGTCGCGAGTTGTCGATCTTCATCACTGGCTTTGGAGTCCCGAGCGCGTCGAGTGCGGCGGAACTTGAGCGTCGCGGATCGTGGCATGGCGCGGCGAGTCCGCAGACGCAAGCGGAGTGGGGTTCTGCGTTCATGCGTGTCGCGCTCGCGCGAAGTTTTGTCGAGGGCGCATGGTGGTCGCGACTCCAAGATGTTGCCGCGGGACCGAGTGATGGCGTGGTGGATGCAGCTGGCAAGGTGAAGCCTGTGCTTGCA
>QWPU01000203.1 GCA_003671065.1 Planctomycetota bacterium
CCTCGAAGCAATCGATCGATCGACCACTCAGAAGCTCCGCCAGAGCGCTGAAGTGCTTGGTGGAGGCGCGATCTATCCCGAGATCGATGCGAGTCGCTACGAACCAGGCTCTTACTTCCCTGACTTCCCTGCTGACGCCGATCGGCCTTCCACAGTCAATCCGTTCGCGGACACGCTGGTGTTTGAAAGTATTCCGAGTAAGGAAGAAGACGCGTCAAGCATCGCAACTCGGTTCGATCGCATGGCGCAAGGAGAACCAGACGCGCGCACCTTTACCTTCGATGAAGCTATTAGCTACTCGCTCGCCCATGCCGATGAGTACCTCACTGCAGAAGAGGCGTACCTCATCGTCGCCATTCGACTGCTTATCGAAGAGCACCAATGGGAACCGCTGCCGACCAACACCACCGCTGCGAATTTCAACACTGAGGGTGATGGCTCACGATTCGAAAATGCCTTCGGCATGATCAATGATCTAGGTCTCAGCCAGCGCCTGCCGTATGGTGGTGAAGTGAGCGCCTCGTTTCTTGTTGCCGCGACGCAACAACTTGACGAGTACCTCAACTCGCAAGACACGCAATCCGCCGACATTGTGCTGCGGGCTGAAATCCCGCTGCTTCGCGGCGCTGGTGATGTCGCGCAAGAAGGCCTGATTCAGCAGCGGCGCAATCTCATCTACGCCGCGCGCGCGTTTGAGCAGTTTCGCCGCGATTTCTACTACGACCTCGCTAACGATTACTTGCAACTCGTCTTACAACTGCAAGCGCTTGCGAATGGTCAGCGTCAAGTTGAACGCAGCGCCGCCGTCGAAGCGCGCACAAAGGCGCTTGTGGAGAGCGGACGCTCCGAGCAGTTTCAAGCAGACCTTGCCACGCAGAACACGCTCTTCGCGCTTGATCGACTGGTGTCGCAGCGCGAGGTGTATCGACTGACACTCGATCGATTCAAGGCGCGCGTCGGGATGCCTGTCGATGAACCGATCGCTATCGATCCGACGCAATTCAAACTTCCGATTCCAAAGGTTGACACTGAAGAAGCGCTTGGTCTTGCGTTTCGCTTTCGCTTAGATCTCCAAACGCAACGCGATCTCGTCGATGACTTCGCGCGTCGAGTGGATGTCGCACGCAACGGTTTACTTGGTGATCTTGATTTGCTGCTCGCAAACAACATGCCAACCTCACCAACGCAACCGCAATCAGGCCTCGAATTTGCGCCGCGCTACGACGATTTCTCGGCATCACTCGTCTTTTCCATGCCGCTCGATCGAGTTGATGAAGACCTCCGCTTGCGCCAATCGCAAATCCTGCTCGAGCAATCGAAGCGCCAGTACTTCCAAGCGCGCGACAATGCAGCAGTGCAAGTGCGTCAAGCCGCGCGTGGCATCGAGCGTTCGCAATTCAGCATGGTTGTGCAAGAGAAGAACGTTGCCGCGTCGATGAATCGACAGGCCGCTATTGATGCCGCGCCTGATCGCGCCACCGCGCGAGATCGCACTGAAGCGCTCGATCAGCTTCGTCGCGCGCAGGATTCGTTCGATAATGCGCGCAAAGACTTGCAGCTCGCAATTCTGCGCTACTTGAACACCACAGGACAAATGCGCATTTCGCCCGATGGCAAGTTGATTCCGCTTCCAGGAATGGATATCGGCGAGGAAACAGGTCCAGGACTCATTGATACTTCGCCTTAATTGCAGTTCGATGACAGCACGAGTTTCGCCATGCACTTCACAACGATCACAACTATTCGCTCACTGACCACAAGTCTCGCGCTCGTTCTTGCCACTGCTCCGTTGGGATGTAGTGGCAGTGAAGCCGCTGATGCTGAGGCACTCAACGCGCGCGATGTGCACACCGTCGAAAATGCTTCGTTCGACATGGTGCTTCCTGTGAGTGGCGAACTTGCAGCGCAACAGCAAGTTGAAATTCGCAACAAGCTCGAGACGCGCGCTGTCATCACTGAGATTGTCGCTGAAGGTACTCGCGTGTCGAAGGGCGATGTCGTTGTGAAACTCGCGCGTGAAGAGATCATCGATAAAGGAAAAGATGCGAAGGACAAAGTGAACACCACGCAGAGTACGGCTGTTGCTGCGCAGCAAGCGCTTGCCATTAAACAAGGCGAAAAGCAGAGCGAACTCGATAAGGCTGATGTTGCAGTGAAGATCGCGCAACTCGCGCTCGAAGGCTGGGAGAAAGGCGAGGTCGTCAACAAGCGACAGCAACTGAGTCTTGCCACCGAGACCGCTGGAATCAATCTCGATCGTCTCAAGGGTCGATTCGAAGAGAGCTCCAAGCTTGTGAAGCAAGGCTATATCGCGAAAGATGAGTTCGAGAAGGATCGCATCGCGATGATTGAAGCCGATGCGAAAGTGAAACAAGCGGCGCTTGATCTTGAGGTGTACGAGAAGTATCAGTTCTTCCAAGACGAAGCGAAAAAGAAGTCGGATCTCGAGCAATCGCGCGCTGAACGCAGTCGCGTCGAAGAGAAGTTCAACGCGGAGCTCGTGAAGGCGCAAGCTGATGTGGAGAGCGCGAACTTTCAGTTGCAGAGCACGAAAGATCGCCTTGCAAACCTCGAGGCGCAGTTGGTGAATACCACGCTTACTGCGCCGATTGACGGGCTTGTGGTGTATGCCACGAGTATTGACAGCAGCAACGGTGGTCGCGGTGGAGGCGACGCGCAACCGCCGCAAGTTGGCACCGAACTCAAGCCGAACGAACTCGTGGTGCTGCTGCCTGACACTTCGAAGATGGTCGCCAATCTAAAGGTGAGCGAAGCGCTCTCTGGTCGCATCAAGAATGGTCAATCCGTCACCGTGTTTAGTGACGCGATGCCGAATCAACCGATTAGCGGCGCCGTGACCAGCGTGAGTGTGCTTGCCGCTGCTGGTGGTTGGCGCGATCCGAATCGCCGTGAATACACGGTGAAATCATCACTCGACACTGATCCTTCACTCGGCTTGAAGCCCGCGATGCGTTGCAAGGCTGAGATTCTTCTTGGTCGCGTTGATGATGCGCTGAGCGTCCCAGTGCAAGCGATCTTCCGTCAAGGACCTGTCGCGTTTGTCTATGTCGGTGATGGCGGTTCATTCGCACAGCGTCAAGTTGAACTTGGGCGAGCGAGTGAGCTGTTCATTGAAGTCACCAAAGGGCTCATTGCAGGCGACCAAGTGTTGCTGCGCGAACCAAAGTCGTTTGAGATCGGCGCGAAGCTTGATCAAAGTGTGTTTGAAACAATGAACAACGCGTCAGCCGGATCCGGCAGTCCGACTTCACCACGAGCGCCGATTACCAATGCAACGCCGAGTAGTGGCGCGCCGCAGGCGACGCCTGGTGAAGGTCGCGGTGGTCGCGGCGGTCGTCCGCGCGGTGATGATGCGAGCAAGCAACCTGCAGTGACGCCGTGATGATGTGAATTGACAAGATCAACTCACGGCGCAGCAAGCACATCAAGACCTCAGCCATTCATCGCAAGCACGGTTGTTGCCGCGCGCGACGCATGCACGCAGAGAGAAGTGAGCACTGCGTCAAGTGGATAATCCACCGATCCCAAACATAATGCTCGATCAGGGCAAGATCGCGGCAAGCAACTGTGGCAACACGGCGAGGGTGTCCACGATCACCTCAGGCGCAGGATCAAGCAATTCCACGGGGTTTCCGTGGTTGTATCCACCGCGCACCACAATGCTTGGCATGCGAGCCGCGTGAGCAGCGTCGACATCATTCGCAGAGTCGCCCACCATCCATGCGTGAGTTGCGTCAAGTTGTCGAAGCGCTTCATGCAATGGCGCGGGATCTGGTTTGCGCAACTCGAGTGAATCGCCGCCGATGACGACCGAGACAAACATGCGCCAGCCGAGCGCGTCAATGATGCGTTGAGTTGGTGCGAGTGGTTTGTTCGTCACGATCGCAACGCCAAGACCTGCACCATGCACGAACGCTAACGCTTCACGCGCGCCGACCAGCGGCACCGTGTGATCGATGCAGATGCCTTGATAGATCGCGCGAAATCGCGGCATCGCTGCATCGGCAATCGCGTGACGCTCATGCGCGTCAATGCATCCAGCGAAACCTTCAAACCGCCCCGCCATCGCACGCTCAACCAACATGCGCGCACCGTTGCCGACCCATGTCAACACTTCATCGCGCGAACGCGTGGGCATTCCAAGTTCAGTGAGCAGTGCATTCACCGCGGCGCGAATGTCTTCAACGCTGTCGACGAGTGTTCCGTCGAGATCGAAAAGTACTGCTTGGGGCGCAGGGAAACGGCGCAGTCGTTCAATCGACGCAGTGAGAGCAGGATCCGTTGCGTGTGATGAATTCATGAACAGTGAGGACCGATGTATCGAACGACTCGATCAGTTCTCAAGACGCTGCTGGATGCGCGCCCACTCAGCGTCACTCGCGAAACTCACCGGTCCGCCGCGATCATGTTGACGAACCACATTCGCGCGTGCAATGCCGTAGTGACGCGAAAGATCACTCACGACAGATGCCAGACTTTCGAGCTGCGCATCAGTAAGCGCGCGACGACGGGTGTCGCCAACCATGCAAATCTCGATGGCATTTGGATTTTCGACATATTGAATCTGAGCGCCCACGTTGGTCGCAATCGTGCCCCGTTGCTGCGCAGTCCAACGCGAACCAGAGAGCACGGCGCCGTTGAGTTCACCGTTGCCGTTACCAACAACGAAGTGGTAACCCAATGACGGCAGACCTGCGGCGGCGTGCTGACGAGTGAGATCGTCAAGAGAACCTACTAATGAGCCTGATTCGTGCACGATGATCTGCGTCCAACCGTTCACAGTCGGAGCCGTTGTGGTTGTCGCAGGAGCGCTACTGCCATTCGTTGGAGCAGTGGCGATGCCAACTAACGGCGGCGCTTTCCAATCAGCGCCCCAGTTGTCACTGAGGACGAGCGCGCCACCTGCGAGCGTCATCGTTCCAATGAACACGCTCCACACGATGCCTGTGCGCTTCGGGTGAATCTTTGCTGACGACCTGCGCTTAGGCGCAGCGCCAGAGGTGGAGCGGGTATTCGACTTCGTTGAGCCTATCCGTGGCAATTGCGAGTCCTTCTTAAGGGTGCGGGACAATATCGGAAATCGGCACGCGCACCGTTTCCGCTGCAGGAATAAAAGAAGTTGCGAAAACCTCAATGAAGAGGCTGGTGCCGAATCACATCACTACGCGGTGAGTGTGGCCGTCCGCATGCTTGCCAAAGTGAAGTGATGCGCGAGTGCGCGTCGACTATTTCGGCGCAAGACGCGCGCGCAGTGCTGGCTGCGGCGTGCCGAAGACATCGGGCTCTTCAAGCGGGATATAGGCTTGTCGCATGCGATCGTGCGTTTCGAATTGATTGCGCGGAAGGTCTGTTGGAAACAGTGTCTTCTGGCAACCCATCGCGCTCGCGACCGAGCAGATCCCGACACACACGACCAAGCGCGCAACAGTGCAGTGCGATGAGATCAGTCGTGTGAGAGACGCGCGGTTCATTCAGCGAGATCCTACCGAAGGCTCTGAGTTTCGCGCAGGCAACAGTGGGATTGTGGCGGCCGCAGGAAACGCGCGGCCCGTGAGCGCGTCGGTGAACTCGATGCTCACGGCAACGGCGCGCGCAGCGTCGGGCGAATCCCAGTCGAGCGGCAATTCGATTGTGTAGTGCGTGCCGAGAAATCCAGTGCGATAGGCATCACGAAGCGGCGCGGGAGTCAAGGTGAGCGTGGCGGCGGCGAGTGGTGGATGCCCTGGAATCAGCGTCGCGACAGTCACTTTCAGCGTGCCGACCACTTGAAGCACGCGACCGAATCCGTCAAGCGGAACGATCACAAGCGTGAGGGTTGCGCGATGCGGCGCGGAGGCGTCGGTTGGCGCCGCGGACGCGAGTATTGCAGCTGAAAGTGTGGAGATTCCCACGCTAGCGAGCGCTGGCGTTGCCTTGGCGGCCTCGGGATCGATCACTGGCGTCTGTGCGGCCGCCAAACGCGCGACCTCGGTTTCGAGTTCCGACACGCGTGCCCGC